>NZ_BAOS01000018.1 GCF_002443295.1 Candidatus Scalindua japonica
ACGATGTCATTCCCTACCAGACCAACAGGCGGGTTGGCAGAGCGAAGAATCTAATTTATTGGAGATAATTATGTCAAAAGTGCTAACAATACGTTTACCAGAAGATATTGAGAGCAAAATCAGGATCAAAGCCAGGCTTAAACATCGATCAGTTTCTGAACAGATAAAGAAATATATCTACGAGGCAATGATTAGTGAAGAAAACCCTGATTTGCCACTAAGATTTATAAGAGAAACACTTGAAGCAAAAGCAGAGATTGAAGCAGGACTGGGAACAGAATATGAATTTGGCACAATTAAATGAATAAAATAATCGCTTCAAACCACTTCTTGAAATTTAAAAAGAAATCGCCTAAGAAATTACAATTAGAAATAGACAATGAGGTTAAAAATATCATAAACAACCCTGAAATTGGTGAACTGAAAAAGGGTGATCTTAAAACAATACGTATTTATAAGTTCAGGTATAAAGCACAGTTTTATTTGCTTTCATACGAGGTCAAAGGGAAAACGTTATATTTATATCTAGTTGGTACACACGAAAATTACTATAAACAGTTAAAGCGATATTTGTCTTAGTACAAAATACAAGCGCTTTATCCTCATGAAAACGATCAGATAGTTTTTTTAACATTTATCCATTGAGCTTTTCCCCTTTCCACCTTTCTACGTGCCTCTGCCTGCCCAGTTAAATTAGAAGACTATTTAACTGGGGTGACTCCCTGCCCGTCCAATTTTTCCCGCCCGAACGTACGATTCGGTACGGGCAGGTTGGCGGGCATGTGAGGATTAAAAATTTGTTGTTTTCTGTTTTTTCGTTTTTGTGGTTTTGTCCTGCCCTGCCTGCCCTATAGGGAAACAAAGTTTATCCGTCAGGGCCTACCCTGTGAAATGCAAAGCATATTTAACAACATGCTCTACTGATTCAAATACGTTTCTCCATGAGACACGAAATTGTCTGGCTACTTCCTGCCAGGAAAGATACTTCGCCCAATGTGAAAGAAATATTCTGAAAGGTTCACAAATAGGACTTTTGCCCTGGGCCCATGGAATATGTTCTACGGTTACTCCATGTTCAGGACAACTTACGCGTCGCGGTTTGTATGCCAACATGACCATGTAACCCCACAAAGGTATAAAGCGAAAATATCGTTCATTTAGATGATCGTAAGTTGGCGCAGCTTCTTTGCACTGGTTACATAAACCTCTGGTTCCTTTACGTTCTTTTACTTTGACAGTAATTTTGGTATCAGACAATATAACATTGCCATAGATGAATCCCTTGACAGGGTAGCATTTATTGAGTAGTGTTTTTATAAGCATTGTTGTTTACTTGTAATTTGTTAATTATATTGTTTATAGAGAACTTATTTTAACAAATTGTAACAGCAATGCTTATTATTGAAATTTAAAGAAGGCTTTATTTTTTATTCCTTTCGGAGCCGCCCACCCTCACCAAAAAGAGGGGTGGGTGGCGGAGAAAGGAATAAAAAATATTCCTTTTGGTGAGACTCCCTTTAAATAAAACAATATTTTTTTCTTTTTCTTGGCTTACTTTTACCCATAGATTCTGCAAAAGAGCCATAATTTTAAAGGCTATGAGTTTGATGATATATTGAGTTCTAAAGTGGTCAAACTCTTAACTTTTGGGAACTTGTTTTTAGAGAGGGTGGCTATACAGGTTGGTCGACGTTCAATAATCAACTTAAGAGGAGCCTTAGGAGTAAAAAAGTTACACAGTTCAAAGGCTTTCGGATTCTTTGCTAAAGGTTATTTGTATCACTATCTTACCACTCAGGATACTACATACCTGGATCTTGCTAGAGAACATCTGGCATGGCTTGAAAACAACTACACTAAAGGTTACAACGGGATGTCATGGGGAAATTCTTTTGATTTTGCAAGTAGAGGTGGTTTTATTCCAAAGGGTCTACCGACTATTGTCTGGACAGCTCATATTTCAGAATCATTTGACTTTGCTTATTCTGTTCTGAAACAGGAAAGTTATAAGAATACCGTAATAAAAGCTGCAGGTTTTATTCATGAAAATTTAGAGCGTTTCGAGGATGATACGGGAGTGTGCCTGGGCTATGTACCAGGTGAGACTTGCGTTATACATAATTCAAATCTTCTCGGGGCAGTCGCACTGCTAAGGGCATGGAAGTATACACAAAACAATGATTACTACGATCTCGCCAGGAAGGCAATTAATTGGTCATGTTCACGTATAAATTCTGATGGTAGTTGGTACTATGGTGATGATATGAAGTATAAATGGCTTGATAATTTCCATACTGCCTATAACCTGGATAGCTTGGTGGCTGCACAGGATATAGGGGGTGAAGACCTTGTAAAACAAGACGTAATCGATGCGACCTATAAGTTTTGGGTTGATAACTTTTTCTTAGAGGATGGTACTCCCGGATATTATCATAACGAGACTTATCCCATTGATATACAATGCGCGTCGCAGGCAATTGAATCACTGGCTAAATATTCTGAAAGAGATCAAAATGCAATTCATCTTGCCTTGAAAGTTGCTAACTGGACTATAGACCATATGCAAAAGAAAAATGGCGCGTTTCGATTTAGAAAAGGTAGAATTGTCAATAATAATTTAGAATTAATCCATTGGGGTCAATAAACTATGCTTTCAGCATTGGGCTGCCTTCTTTGGTATTTAAAGAAAATATAACCGTTCAGAGGTTCAGGGTTCACCGAAAACCTCGCCTGTTATCCGTTGAGCCCGTCCCCGCCAGAACTTCCTTGTCGGGCTGGCGAACGGATTCCTCCGGGCGGGCAGGTCTGAACCGTTGATTCGTTAGTATTGAATGGAGATGGCATGAAAATAGAGAGATTTGAGGATATTGAGGCGTGGCAATTAGCACGGGATCTAACTCGCAACGTCTATGACCTGACAAAGAAAGCCAAATTTAATAGCGACTTCGGTTTGAAGGGGCAAATTCAGGGTGCAGCAGGTTCATCCATGCACAATATAGCGGAAGGATTCGATTCGGAATCAAACCGTGAGTTTGTTCGTTTTCTTCGGTATGCAAAACGATCTTGTACCGAAGTCCAAAGTGAGCTTTATGTCGCTTTGGATCAACAATATATAACGAAAGCTGAATTTCAGGATGTGTATGATCATGCTGGACGCACACGATCTACCATTCGTGGTTTCATAAAATATTTGCTGACCTACAATCAAGCTCAACAAAAAAAAGCAACTTAGAACCCATGAACCCATACAGAAAGACAACCCAGAACCCTGTACATTAAACTTGTGGAACGCTTATGGGAAATACAATGAAACAGTTAGATCAAAACGTAAAAAAAAGCACTAATGAGCCTGTTTTCTCTCAAGCTTCTTTTCTTTCATCGAAAAGTAAATATTATGGATAGTTTACAATTGACATAAGTATTTAGATATGATATCAAAATAGCTAATGGAATTGGATAAAACGTTAGAAGAATTTAAGGGGCGAAAGATAACTTATGAGTGTACTTGAGAAGGTCAGGCAATTGGAAAAGTATATTGCTGTTGATAGTGCGACAGTTGACCCTGTAATAAGTATGGCTATTGATAAATTACTTGCTCGAGAAGTTGCGCGCATGCTTGAAGTTAAAGCACGCCTGGGAGATCAGCTTAAAGAGTTTGAGAAAAAATACTCCTTAAATACATCTGATTTCTATACTCGTTATAAAAAAGGTGCAATGGGTGATGATATGGATTTTATTGAGTGGGCCTCTACTGTGGAAATGATGGAGAATGCTGAGAAACGGCTGGCATTATTGAATAAAGAATCTTACTCGTGAATCCGATTATAAGACAACACTTTGATACAGTTGAGACTTGTCTAATTGAGAGTCCTGTCATTATTTCCTATGAAGTCTTGAGACGCGAGGTTGCATCTTCTGATGGCAAATTACGGATAAATGTTTTCCTGTGTGATGGTGGGACATTTGAATTATTTGAGTATGTAGCCGAATCAGACGGATATATCCGTTTGTTGAAATATAGTTTCCACTGGCAAGATACACAGAAAAAACTAAGACGACGATGGGATAATGCTCCACATCACCCCGGTTTACCTAATTCTCCAAATCATATCCACTACGAAGACGGTGTAGTAAGAGGAGATATAGATACACCTGATGTCTTCTTTGTTATACGAGAAATTGAGGAAGCGTTAAAATAGGCTCACTTTAGTATCCATCACTCATGAACCACCAGCCATCAGCGATTATCCGTGCCAGCCCCACTTGTCCTGCGTGCCCCGTTGAATCAGAAATTCAACTGGGGCCTGCCCTGTGAGATGCAAGGCGTATTTAACTTGGGTGGAGCCAGTTATTCACCTTGAGAGCCTATTTAATCGGGGAACCACTGGAACGCTTACAGCACACACAATGGAACAGTTGGACGAAAACGTAGAAGAGCACAGATAAGCCTTTTTTTTCTCAAATCTCTTTTCCTGGAAAGTTTCATAACGGTATGAAAAGGATATAATGTTGTCCAGAGATAAGTATTTTACTACCAGTTTAACTGTCATCAGATTAATGCAGGAATATAAAAGATATGGATAGTTTACCAAAATTGCTCGATAAGTCAGTTGACCTCCTGGAGAATATGTATGATAAGAGTACCAAATTGTTTTCTTTTTCAACGCATCTGGAAGATGGTAAATATATAAACGATTTTAATAGTCAAGGGAAATATAGATATACTGTCAATGTACTCGCCGGGATCCAGAAATTGCAGCGATTTTCCACAACACCCTGGAACCTGGAAAAAATGATAGAAAATTATCTTTCAAGGTATCTTACAAAGGATAAGAATGTTGGTAACAGAGGTCTGCTTTTGCATGTCCTGTCACTTGAAAATCACAAAAAAGCCAAAGAAATTTATGTATGGCTTGAGAATATGCTGAAAGACAGACCAAAAGCATTAAAGAATCCAATTCAGGATATTGCATGGGCCTGCATAGGGATTACTACTTATGCTAGAAAATATGAGGATAAAAAAACACTCGATTTTGCCCGAAAGGTTCTGAACTACCTACATAGTGATCTGATGAATGAGACTACATTGCTGCCAAAACATAGACTCAGCTTGAGAGGCAATTTCGTATCCTTTGGCGGGATTACATACTTCTTGATGGCCTTAAATCATTATGCGAGAACTTTCAACGATAATTCCATAAAAACACTTTTTGATGAATCAGTAAGACGGGTCTTATTGTTACAGGGAAAGAATGGTGAATGGCCGTGGTTTATTGATTCCTCAACGGGTAATATTATGGACTGGTATCAAACTTACAGTGTTCATCAGGATTCGATGGCCATGCTTTTCTTGTTACCCGCATTTGATTCAGGAGTAGAAGGTGCGAAAGATGCTATCTGCAAAAGTTATAAATGGCTATTTGGAAATAATCAATTACAAAAAGCGATAATGCAACAGAACCCTTTTTTTATCTATTGTTCTATAAAGCAAAAACAGTTTGCTGAACGTCCTGTAAGAATACTCAAATCTGTTACTAATAAAATGATGGGGCGAAATGCGAATTTGAAAAAACCAAAGTATTTAGAATTTAACCAAGAGTGTAGATCATACCATATTGGATGGGTTATCTACGCATGGGCCGGGCGAAACGATTTTACAGAATTTACGGAACTAACCCGACTTTCGCAATTCGAGGTATTTTGGTGAGCTAAGTCCCTATAAATCAACAAAAACACCCTAAAAGTCTACACTACAAATTGCAATCTTTCTACTTCACGATAGCCTCCAAATTAGATGTAATTTTCGGTGGTGGTTGTTTGGGCAAATTAAATTTCATTTGACTCAGTAACATTTTGTGTTCCTTTTCAGGTTGTGTATATCGAGTCAATACGAGCTGCTTTCCATCAGTAGTTGGAAAATGTACATCAAGCATTTGCATCTTCTTAAACTTTTCTATTACGGCCCTTGGTGTTAGTCCTGGAGCTAACCACTTTAACCTCTGCTTAAGCGTAACATTTAAACAATAGGCCTGAAACGCAACAAAAATATGTGCCTCTATTCTTGTGTCTTTCTGATGATGAATTGGACGTATTAACAAGTCACCTTTCATCTCTTTAAACGCCTGCTCTACTTCTCCCAATAACATATACTGCTTCCAAAGAAGCCCAGGATCTGTAGCCGTCAAATTAGATCGAAGCAAATACTTTCCTTCCTTTCTCATCACTTTGCGAAGCTTATCTTTGTCCAAACTGAAGGTAAATGTCTCTTTGTTAATTACTTCCTTTGCATCAGGCAAATTGATCTTTACCAACGAGTATGCTCGTCCCGCTTCTTTCTTGGCCGCCCCTATCTTTAATAGCAATTTGTCTCTGCTATTGCTCTGATCCTGCAACTGCTTTAACCTCTCCAATAGTTTCCTTAGCCTACGTCTACGCATAGACCTCTCTTTGTTTACACGGTCTGCACTCTCCACCAATACATACAGCTCTCCATCATCCTTGAGTAACTTTACTTTTACTTTGTCTCGGACTTCTTCCCATGGTTTGTCTAAAAACTTTTTTTCAAGCTTGGTCAATCTACCCTTGGGAGTACCTATGAGATATCTTATCGGATACTCTGAACCTTTCATCTTCTCTATTGTTTCATCCGTTGGAATCCCTCTATCCATCAACCACGTACGATTTGATTTCCCATATTGCCCTTCAACCTTTTGCAAAAACATTTCAAGCGTGTTGGAGTCTTTCGTATTGCCTGGCATCACTTCATACGCCAAAGGGAAGCCCTCTGGAGTTACAATAAGAGCTATCACTACCTGTACGCAGTCTGACCTCTTATCTCTACTATATCCAAACTTCCGTAGTCCTGCACCAGGTGGGTCACATTCAAAATATGTACTGGTCAGATCATAAAGTAAAATGTCAAACCTGGCATTGAACATGTTATGCCATCTCTGCCTGAGAAATGAGAAAAGATCTTCTTTATGCTCAACGAGTTTGTCGAGACAACGATACAATTTATCCTTTTGGACTAAACCATAGTCTTCGCCTAATAGATCTGCCATGGCACTTTGTTCATACCACAATCTATGTAAACGCCACTCACTTCCGGGGTCTATTAATCGATAGGCAGTGAGTGTCTTAAAAACATTTAGCCAGCGTGTTCCTTTTCTACCAGGTAATAGTTTGCCTGACCAGAACTGATCTAGTTCTAAGAGATCCCATAGCTCACAAAACAACCAGCACGCTCCCCACTGACGAGGGTTTTTAATTTGTAATTCATTTAATTTTACATGTATCGCATCTGAGTTTCGTTGTGTGAAGGAGAGAGTGTGTCTTGAGGGAAAAGATGCATTTGCCTGGGTTGTTCTTGCCCGTCTTCAAATACCTCTATTGCTTTACGCCATGTGTCTTGTTGGTTATCACTTATTTCGCCAAGGTAGAGAACTTGGCGTTGGACAATACGACCAGAGCTTGTTCGCTTGTTTTCGACTATGTTCCAGTACCTATGGTTCTTACCATTTTTAAATCGTTCGTTGCATCTTAGAAACATTATGGGGGTATTATTGCAGAAAGGAATTAAGAAAAAAAGGGGGTAGGTCTACACTACAACGGGTTTTTGCCTGTTTTGGGACTTCTTGAAAAGATGGATCCTTTATTTACATGGACTTACGTTTTGGTAAACTCAAAAATTTTCCAAAATTTCTTAAATTTAGTCGCGAATAGCGAAGTTGGGCTAAGGTTACTTTCAGGTTATGATTAAAGAAGTTCTCACGCACCTGCATCCGCATCTCCAAGTTTTACTTATCCCCTTTTTTTTATTTTATCTCATAACAAGCTATTCTTTTCATCGATTGACACCATACCTATTTTTTTAAATTTATATCAAACCAAGTTGTTTCCTTATAATGACACAAAGACTTTCTTTTATTTCAGAATGACGTGGCACTGGAGCTTTTTTGCCATTTCTAGGATTTGTATATATATCATGTTTTTTTCCGTGGCGTTTCAAATAACAACCTCCCTTATAAAATTACCTCTTTTCAAACTTCAACTCCAATTTCTTTTACCTTTACATCTTTGTTAGGTTTCATAGCCTCATCTTCCATCATCATAAGATAAGCGTCTTTTATGTTTTCCTCTAACTCTTCAATTGTTTCGCCCTGGCTGAAAACACCTGGTATTTCCTTTAATCTTCCGACATACCAATTATCATCAATCCAATATTCTAATGAAAAGTTCCTAATCATATATCCCCCTGTTTAAATTTTAAGTACAAATAATTTTTCTTTAAACAAATCTCAATAGCCTCGTTACATGATAGGCTTCACGTTTTTCGAAAAGAGTGCAAATGTTTCTCTCAGCTATGCTTTGTCTTCTCCGATGTCATCAATAAGGTTTAAATTTTATGTGAATTTGTATTAATATTCAAGCAAGAAAGAAATTATTAAAAGAGATCGAAAAGGTGTCTTCGATTGACTTGCCCCCGTTGTTACAGGGATCACACATTAGGGAGAAGGTGTCACATCTTGAATAGTGAATAACGTATTGACATAAATAAAGTGATATGATATTGTTTTGGTATGACAAGACAATTGCGCATTGAATATGAAGGTGCATTTTATCACGAGGAAACGAGCGAAAAGAGATTTTCCGGAAAAAAGGCCAGTTCTCGCAACTAAACACTAGAGTATGTTGAGGGGAGTAGGTAGCTTTTTTAAGTTCATTATTGTTTTTTATCTTCTTGTTGTAAATTCGTTTAAATCCTTGATCCCAGGTTATTTTAATCACTCTTCCAAATCCTTATATAGATCTTTTAAGGTTCCAGATTTAGTTTTACCCTTTTTAAGATTAGCTACTACCGTTTTAGCTTTTTTAGAAATAGCTTCTCTCCTTGCTTCTATTAGCTGTTTTTTTACAACTTCGAATGCATATTCCTTGTCCTCAACTGTTAGATGATCGAAGCCTTCTATTAATTTATTTAATGTTGTTGTACTCATGCTTTTAGCCTCCATGTATATTATGAATTATCAATATCAGAATAACTTTTTTACACAATTTTCTCAAGTAATAACTTTACTTTGTTGTTAATTCTATACTCGTCACGAAAAGAAATTAGAGAATTCTCGATGCAAATGTATTTAAATATGTCATACTCTTTTTATGTCAACATTTGTCCTATCGCCAGAAGAACTATCAAGAAAATGGTGTCACATCTTGAATAGTGAATAACATATTGACATAAATAAGTAACAGTTAAGCTGGGTATATATGAATCATGGTCTCAGTAGCAACTCTGTTATTTCATGCAGTTTATCATCTGGAGTTTTCAGCACGTCTTTTAAGAAGATGAGAATACTTTTTCCTTTTAGCCTGCATGTCTCAAGAACAGACGTAAGTATTGCATGATATTGAGCACCTTCAGGAGTTCTACTTCCAACTAATAAAGCTCTCTATTTATCTAGCTCTTCAATCTCTTTTATTAAAACAGGTAGATTTGGACGAGTGAAACTCATTTCAGGTGCTGGTATACGGTTATGTTTTATGTTTGGTGGAATATGCTTGTGATGAGGATGGGAGATCTTCAGCTTGTAGTCATTTGGGTGTGGTTGAGAATCATACCAATACAGCTTTTCATTTCTTTTCCAAACTTCATATCCATACCAATCGATTATAGCAGGTAAACGATCAAATATTATTCTTTCTCTCACAACTAAACGAACTTGATCTTCAAATTGAATTTCTCCTTCAACTCTTGCAAGCGAAGCGCCTACACGAACAAAAGTTATGGAAGAATGCTTAACCGATTGAACACTATCTGCAATTGTATATAAAAATAATTCATAATCTTTTGGAGTTCTTAATGGATTATTCATCCAGTTTTTCTTACCAACCCTGATAAACTTTGAGAATTCTTCTGTATTTTTTGTACTTCGTTTCGATATTCAGCCTGGCGAGTCAACCATGTTTTGTATACGCTTGCCCATTCTCCAAAATCTAATACCCAATTCTCAGCTTCTGGTTCTTCACCATTAATATATGCCACATAAAAGGTTTCTGAACGAATGCCATATTTCCGCTCAAAATTTAGAAGTTCCTCTTCAAGAGCATGTATATCGGAGAGAGTATCTCTTAGATTCATCATTTATCCTTGATAAACTACAAAAAAGATTTTTTTTATAATAAATTGTTATGATATTTAAATCAAGAAGAATTTAAGGGCGATAGCGCTGAGATAAATTCCGGTAACAGTTAAGCTGGGTATATATGAATTATGGTCTCAGTAGCAACTCTGTTATTTCATGCAGTTTATCATCTGGAGTTTTCAGCACGTCTTTTAAGAAGATGAGAATACTTTTTCCTTTTAGCCTGCATGTCTCAAGAACAGACGTAAGTATTGCATGATATTGAGCACCTTCAGGAGTTCTACTTCTGAAAGAGAGCTTTCTGAAAATTACAATCTTTCGTATTGTACGCTCCGCTCTATTATTATGGTATTCAGCGTCTTTATGCTTTACAAATTGTAGAAGTTCAATTTTGTGTTTCTTAATCCTATTTACGAGCAGGGTTGCTTCTTTGTTTGTGGATTTGATTTCCATCAACGTTTGTAATTTTTTCTCAAGCTTCTTTATTTCCTCATTTTTTTCAGGCGTCTCCGGGAGAGTCTTTATCTCTTCTCCTCTTTGGATAATATTTTTCATCCCCTTCTTCAATTTCAATAGGGCTTCTTCCTCTGGAGTCACTTCAAGTTCCTCCTTAAGTTTATGCAGAAAATGGGCCAAACACCTTTGAAGATTCTTAAAAATATTATACGCCCCATAAAAGTCCGCATGCATCACTCCATTGTAACCCTCTCCCACAATGTCTTTTGGTACTTTAGATGCCCGACTCTGATCCGGATGGAAGTAAACAATATCTCTGTTACAAAAAACCCACATGTACCAACGCTGTCCGTCCATACGCCAGCCAGTCTCATCTCCGTGCAATACAGATTGTGCACTCAGTGAAACCTCTATACCTTTATAAACAGGTTTTACCTTCTCGCTTACACGGTTTATTATGCCCAAAGCACCTGATGGTGTTAGCGAGACCTGCAATACTTCTGAAGAAAATGTGCTAAGCTTCCTATATGAGACACCCATCTGTTCTCTCATAATAGAAAGCAATGCAATAAGGTCATGCCCGACTATTACAGGAGGACCACTCGTAGCCTCTGGCGAGACCACTTGCTCTTGACAATGGGCACAAGTACCTTTTATATACCTCTTTTCAGTAGTCATCTTTACTATCGGCACAATATCTTCAATATATTTGCTTATATATTCATCGCCTGATAATATATCAGAGGCGTTACAATTGGGACATCTCTCAGGAGGTGGAATAATGTCTATTTTTTAACCGTTGTCGGCACTGGCCTGGTCCTTCCTGCGTGGCCTATCGGAGCGCCTCTCCTTTTGCCGGAAGGTTTCTTCTCTTCGTCTTCATTATTCTTGTCTTTTCCTTTACAATCTTTAGTGTTTTTAACGCCTAATATCTCTTGTATCTGATTGTAGGCCCTTTTAATATCTTCTCGTAATGTATTATTCTCTTCGGTTAACTCTTTATTCTTTTTTTCCAATTGCACATTTCTTACTCGCGCTTGTCGTTCGCATATCTCATAAAGGAAACAAACCTGTCTGGTCCATTGTAATCTTTCCTGGAGCTTTTTTATTTTTTCTTTGCACTCTTCTAAATTGTCAGGAACATATGCCAGGTGGTTCACGCCAGAGCCACTGGCAGGTGGAACATTTTCTTTAAGCCTCTCCAACTCCTTTCTAAGGCTTTGGTATGACTCTTCCTATATGCAGGAGCAAATGCTTCCAGATTATCTTTGTCCAGAAACTGAAGCTTCTCTGATTTCACAACTACTCCTTTGTCTTTGTAACTTATCTTTAAAGTTATTTATCAATGGATAAACATATACGTCCTTTACAGAAGTCTTAATCCGACTATATCGATCATTGCGGCTTCTACCCTTTGTCCGTCCTGTATATATCCAATTAGACGCTCTGTAACAAGTACCCCGGAATCTCTCCCTTTCTACAAACGTTTCCAGCATATAAACAGGATGTCCGTAACGCTCTAACCAGTCATTACTGATTTGTCTTGAAACAGCGCCTAGAAGATGACTCGCCAAGTGTGGAATTTTTATCCAATAGGGAATGAGGAATCGCATGTTGTTGGTTGTCAGGTAAAGATTGTCTTCTCTTGATGCAGTATCCCATCCAAGAAAGCGGTCTCTACTCTCCACTGACCAGGCAGATGATCCAAATAGCAAACAAGAGACAATTCGCTTATAGCGATCAAGGACGACATATTTCATATTTTCGCCGACAACTCCCTTATAACCTTTATAGTGGTGTTGGTTTAAAAGAGAGCAAAACAAATCCTCATATTCTTTATTCTGCCATGTGGTGACTACTCTAATGGGTTGAATTTCCTTTAAGGAACAGACGATAGGGGTTTGACTGTGTTCAATGTGCGGAACCTTTGTTTGGAGCATACGGTTAATGGGTACGCGGCGACGTTTGGGAAGGGTAATATGTCCTTGTTTTTCTAGCTTTAATAGCATGGAGCGACAGGCCATGTCTTTTAACTGACCGCTACCATTACGCCAATCCCAGAGCGTGCTTATCTCGCGTGATAAACGCCATCGACTCCAGGTTGGTTCTGTTTGAATAAGCAACCGAATGAAGGATACGTCCGATTTGCTTAATATTCGGCCTTGGACCTTTATTACATTTTCAATCATCATGGCGTTATTTTAACTGAAAATGATTTAGGAGTCCAGTGCTTTTTTATTAATTTTAGAACTTAATAGGGATAGCGGGTATACCCAGCTTAACTGTTACCATGACTCGGAGTTGGTGTGGGTGGTTAACCCTTCACCACAGGGCACTTTTAGCCCCTACTTCTTGCCGGTCTTAATCGGCACTTCTCAATCATAAAGAATTGATCCCAATTACTTACAGCTTAACTGTTACGAAACGACTTGACTCCTTTTTTGAGATTTTTTTATATTGCAATCCTGTGTTAAACGGACGTATAATTCTCTTAAACAAAAGCTTTTTCACAGCGAGACGGTGATTAAAATTTACTATCGTTGACCTTCTCCAATTGTATAATCATTGATAGAAAGGCAAAATATAAAGGAAAACAGCCTATGGCCGTCCGATTTCACCCTCATGCAAATGAACGAATGCTTGAACGTGGGACTACTGAAAGTGAAGTGGTACTAACATTAGAACATGGAGAACAATTCCCAGCCAAATTTAAACGTACTGGATTTCGCCGCAATTTTGTATATAACAACGAATGGCGTGGCAAATATTACAAAAATAAACAAGTAGAAGTATATGCTGTTAAGGAGAATACTGATTGGCTTGTTATTACTATTATCACGAAATATTTTTAAGAATACTAAAGGAGGGTGTGTGCTGTGAAATTTACTTATGATACTCGCTATAACATTGCATATATTCGGTTTCATGAAAAAAGCAAGGATGTAGAGTCAATTAAAATAAGTGATGAGTTGGTTGTTGACATGGCTCCAGACGGAACAATTTACGGTATAGAGTTGCTAAATGCAAATGAACAAATAAAAGAGAAGGATATGGGAAAACTTTTAATTGTAAATGAAGCAACAGGTTCTACAACCGAGATGCCAATACATACTGATTAACCAACAAATAAATAAAGGAACACCCCTTTATTGGTTAACATTTTTTGTGTTTTCTTAGCGAACTCTACCACCCTTATGTAATGTAAGATTCCATTGGAACATCTTTGTGATCAAAACTTCCTCTTTATCCTTAAAACCATCTTTTTTGTACTAAAAAGTGCGTCTAAAACTAAAAATGACTTTGTCCTTGAAGTTTTCTTTTTTATATCAATAACTTAGCTTGGTACGCCCCTTACTTCCCCTGTACATATGCAAATATGTCAACGGAAAACCTTGCAGACATTTCCCCCATTATTTCGGTAAACAAACTACGATCTTTATCATCACGGAAAATCTCTTTCCGCTCGTTCCCTCGCGATAGAACGTGATAAAATGCACCCTCATATTCAATGCGCAATTGCCTTGTCATACCGAGACAATATCATATCACTTTATTTATGTCAACGAGTTATTCACTATTCAAGATGTGACACCATTTCCCTATTCCATGGGCCCAGGGCAAAAGTCCTATTTGTGAACCTTTCAGAATATTTCTTTCACATTGGGAGAAGTATCTTTCCTGGCACGAAGTAGCCAGACAATTTCGTGTCTCATGGAGAAAAGTATATGAATCAGTTGAGCATGTTGTTGAATATGGACTAAAGCACAGTAACATGGATAATGTCAACGCCATAGGTATAGACGAGATACAATACCTAAAAGGACACAAATATTTGACATTGGTTTTTCAAATAGACACTGCCTGTAAGAGATTGTTATTTGTAGGGCAGAACCGATGTGCTAAAACATTGTTGCGATTCTTTATTGATTTTGGTAAAGAACGATCTGGAAAATTAAAGGCAATTTGCAGTGATCTTTGGAAACCTTATTTGAAAGTTGTTAAACGCAAAGCTCCGAAGGCTATCCATATTCTTGATCGCTTTCATGTAATGAAATATCTTAATGACGCAGTAGATCAAACAAGAAGAGCTGAGACTGCCCAATTAAAACGAGATGGTTATGAGCCTATCCTTGAAAAATCTCGTTGGTGTTTACTAAAGAACAAAAAAAACCAGAAGACATCACAGTTAGCCAAGCTACGTGAACTGGTTCAATATAATCTGAAGACTGTACGTTGTTATTTACTCAAAGAAGCCTTTCAGCATTTCTGGACTTACAACCTGCCCGACTCGCCATTCAGGCGGGGACACGCTGGGGAGCCGAACGGTTCTTAAAGACTTGGACTACCAGAGCTATGAGGTCAAGATTGCCGGAAATGAAGAAAGTAGCCAAAAGGTTACGTAAGCATCAAGAGCTTTTGTTGAATTATTTTTCTGTCAAAGAACGTCTTTCTAACGGTATTGTTGAGGGTTTTAATCTAAAAGCCAAACTGACTATGAGAAAATCTTTTGGCTTTCGCACTTTTAAATCAATTGAAGTCGCTTTATATCATACACTTGGAAAACTACCAGAGCCTCCAATCACCCACAGATTCTACTGAGGAGGCAAATCCCCTCAACATACTCTAGTGCTTAGTTGCGAGAACTGGCCTTTTTTCCGAAAAATCTCTTTTCGCTCGTTTCCTCGTGATAAAATGCACCTTCATATTCAATGCGCAATTGCCTTGTCATACCGAGACAATATCATATCACTTTATTTATATCAACGCGTTATTCACAATTCAAGATGTGACACCAGTTCCAGTAGTGCCGAAACCGAAGGATCTGCTGAAGTTGCCAAATTTATCAGCACTTGCAAATCATGTGTCTTTTCAAACCGTTGATCGTGAAAAACGAGAAAGCCTTTAATAGCTTTCTCTGCAGCCTGCTGACAGTGATAGATTGCTGTATCCAGGTAGGGGTTATCACCTTCTGAAAGTTTTTTTGCTGAAGCATTATCATGCTGCGCTTTTATTAGCCAGTTGCGCACAAGTTCCTTTTTGCCCTCATCCATAAAGCACCTTACCTTGTTCAAGAACCTCGCATTCAAGAGATGCATGAACGTTACGATACTTTTCAATCTCTGCATGTGTTTTAACAATAATATCCTTTGGAATATTTAGTCCTCTTAGACATCGATGTGCAAGCACAGATCTCTTTGTTGGAGAAATATCACTATCGCGTACAATCACCATTATATCAATATCACTGTTTTCATCAGGTTGCCCCCATGCATGAGAACCAAAAAGGATAATCTTCTCAGGATGAAACTCAGCAACTAGTTGTTGAGTAATTTTTTTTATTAATTCAGAAGTCAACATTATTATAATTTTACTTTGTGCATTGTGTCTTGTCCTGAAATAGGCTGACAAACATAAGGACAACTTTAGTATAAAGGAAAGGGTAAGGAACAAGACAATAAAAAATAACAATTAGTCCAAGGAATTACAAAGTGCTTTAGTATACCATTATTTAACAGCTAAGTCATCAGCAGACCGCATATTAAACACTCACTCTTTATTTCTTTGTAAAACATGGTATCAAAAACAGAAAACATGACGTCACATCTTGAATTGTGAATTAGCCTTTTCGAATATTTTTTTTATTTGTGAGTCTTTCCTTAAATTCAATTTTATATTGCTTACTTGTTTGCTGACGGAAGAATAACTAATATTAAATATTTTTGCAATTTCATAATTCCTGTATAAACCTGTATTCCATAATAATAATATCAGTATGTCACGTTTATCTTTATCTAAGCCGCTTATCCTCTTCGGATTAATGAGACTACTGATATCGCATTCTAAAACTGAAGCAGCCTTTCTTATTGTTGTGTTCAAATCTTCCTCTCTTAAAACCAGGCGTTTTTGAGGAATTTCAACGTCCGGCTTCTTTTTTGATATGTATTTAGACTTAATATGATCGCAATACTCTTTGCTCCCGAAAAGCAAACCATGCCGAAGATCCTCCCATATCCTTTTCTCCTCTTTGGAATAATTTTGAACTATTTCCTTATACCCCCTGTTTTTATCTTTTCCAGGGATTTGAGAAAGAAGAACAACTGTCATTAACCATTCAGGAGATGGTTTTCCATAAGCATATATTTTATAGCTACTCCACTGGTAATCTACCAATCTTCTTACAACCCCTGCCCGTACTGGATTCCGATGAATATAACAGGAAAGTATTAAAAGATATTTATCATTTTCAATGAGAAACGATTTGAACCGCCCCTGAAATAAATGCCCGCTACGACGATGCCTTATGTTAAACCGTCGTGTATAGGCAACTCCTAGCCACTGCATGCTTTTCGATATATTTGGTCTGTTGGTTCTGAGCAATAAATGATAGTGATTGCCCATGAGTACATATGCAAAGATGTCAACAGAAAATCTTGCAGACATTTCCCCCATTATTTCGGTAAACAAACTACGGTCTTTATCATCACGGAAAATCTCTTTCCGCTCGTTCCCTCGCGATAGAACGTGATAAAATGCACCCTCATATTCAATGCGCAATTGCCTTGTCATAGCGAGACAATATCATATCACTTTATTTATGTCAACACGTTATTCACTATTCAAGATGTGACACCTTTTCCTCATTGAGGCAACAGAGCAAGTATAAAATAGCCCTTGAAATATGCTAGAAATTTAATAGAATTCGTTACAGTATAGATATAGAAAAAATCCTTAGCTTTAATCAATGAATTAATATGAAAATAACTGAAATTAGTAAATTTTAAGATAAAGTTTCTCCAGGTAATAGAAGTTCATTGGGATTTACTTTTGTGTGAAAAATTAGAAATTAAATCTTAAGAAGATAAAAAGTTTACTCATGACGAAAGATGAACATATTGATTATTGGCTTAAAAGTGCGGATCATGACTTAAGTGCTGCTGAAAGTCTATTTCAAGCAAAAAAATATGATTGGTGTTTATTTATAGGGCACTTGGTATTAGAAAAAACTCTGAAAGCAATTTTTGTTTGTGCCAACGAAAATAAGGTTCCCCCTAAAACGCACAATCTTGTAAAGTTAGCAGAAGTATCATTGCTAGGTTTGACAGACGAACAAAAAATTTTCTTAGACGAAGTCAATGACTTTAATCTTGAAACACGCTACCCAGATTATAAACTTGAATATTACAATAGCTGTACTAAAGAGTTTACTGATAAATATTTGATTAAAATCAAGGAGTATTACAAGTGGTTAAAATCCCAGATAAAGTAAAAGAAATAATAGACAAATACTTAGTAGCTTTGAAGGATAATAATATTCCTGTTAATCAAGCAATTCTATTTGGGAGCTATGCAAAAGGTAGTTATAATGCATGGAGCGATATTGATTTGGCTCTTGTTTCTGAAGTGTTTGAAGGTATTCGTATTAAAGATCGTAGTAAAATTCGGTTAATAACACTAAATGTAAGCAGTGATATTGAAGTATTACCTTACAATCCACAAGATTTCAACGCTGATGATCCATTTGTAAAAGAAATAATGGAAACAGGTATAAAGATCAAATAAATGACCTCTTATTCTCGTTCCTCTGTGGCTCCGTGTGAGATTGTTTATTACCGTCGTTCTCTTGTCGAACTTAGCGGCTTTGCGTGAGAATTTCTCTTCTTTTGACTCCTTTTCGCGTTGCACCTAAGCAAACATTAATCGTCCCTTTGGTACCGGTATTTGAGCACCATCTTCTCTTTAGTAAAGATATGGTGAATACCTTTTCGTCTTCTTTTAAAACCCAAGGAAATCAAAAGATTAGCCAAATCATTGCTACAAATTGAAACGTATGATAGTAAAATAACTTATAGAATGGAAGCTTGAAATTTTTGAAAGAGCGTAGAATTGTAAAGGGTTTACCAAAGACATATAATTTTTATAAAGATTTATGTCTGACTCAATATATTATTCACTATTCAAGTTGTGATACCATTTACATTCAAACACCTTTTTCTT
>NZ_BAOS01000019.1 GCF_002443295.1 Candidatus Scalindua japonica
CCATCTATTAACTATAATTCAAAAGCCATGAACTATCAGCAATCTCCTATGAACAAATAACTATGTCTTTGCCGTATTCTGCTTTCAAAGTGACCACTATTTTCCTTGTATTACATTCTGACTGTTAGGATGAATATCAAAGTTAAAAAAGCTACCTACTCCCCTCAACATACTCTAGTGCTTAGTTGCGAGAACTGGCCTTTTTTCCGAAAAATCTCTTTTCGCTCGTTTCCTCGTGATAAAATGCACCTTCATATTCAATGCGCAATTGCCTTGTCATACCAAAACAATATCATATCACTTTATTTATGTCAATATGTTGTTCACTATTCAAGATGTGACACCATGACCTGCTTTTCGATATATTTGGTCTGTTGGTCCTGAGCAATAAATGATAGTGATTGCCCATGAGTACATATGCAAAGATGTCAACAGAAAACCTTGCAGACATTTCACCAAGTATTTCTGTAAACAAGCTACGGTCTTTATCATCCCGGAAAATCTCTTTTCGCTCGTTCCCTCACGATAGAACGTGATAAAATGCACCCTCATATTCAATGCGCAATTGCCTTGTCATACCGAGACAATATCATATCACTTTATTTATATCAACGCGTTATTCACAATTCAAGATGTGACACCAGTTCCCACCCATATGATGCGTTATCTCTAAGTCGGACAACAAAGGAACTTGATTTTCGGATAATCTTTTCCAGAAATTTATATTTTGCATAAGCAGCATCTAAGCAATAAAGTTTGCCTGGTGCTAAAACTGACTCAAGTTTAGCTATCTCACTCTCATTAGCGTTGGTAACTTGAACTTGAAGAGGAGTACCTTTATGGATACTAAATTCTAAATGCATTTTTACGGCCCGATGGTCTTCGTCAAGCCATAGTGCCCATAGCATTTTTGGGAGTGCTTTTAGTAAGCTGCCATCAAAAGCAACAAGATCCATATTGAGTTTATCTAAACGATCGTCAAGTTTCAGGGGACTGACATCACGTACAAGATCGTTGATGATTGGTCTCAGGAGTTGTGGATCAAATACATGACTGGCTTCTGACATGCTGCCAAGGCTGGTGCGTTTGATACCAAGCTTTTTTTGTACATTATCTAATTCACTTGCATGTTGGATAGATCGTAGTCCCGTGAAAGTTGGATTGAAGAAATAGAGTAATAGCAGGCTGACATATTGATCGTAATGTAGTTGTCTATTGTGGCAATCCGCATGAGAGTGAAGTCTGCTCAGGAGAAGTTTGAAGGATCGTAGGACAGGGAGTCTTTGTATGGTATTAACACGGTTGAGTTCTTTGTCTATATTATCAGTGTTTCCCCTATTCATAATGGTAATTACTAACATGAGAGGGGAGAGAAATCAAGTATATAAAATGCATAAACTATTAATATGTCATAAGTTATGGAATTTCACGATTTATGATATTAAAAATATTTCAAATAACTTTTCAACGAAGCAGTTCAAGTAGAAAAAAGCAGAAAAGAATTTTTGAATACCTGCCTGCAGTCTGGGTGGGAGAGTAATGTTAAAGAAGTTCTGAAGGAGCACAATTGAGGATGATGGGCGTGAACAATTCTGATGGAAAGGCGTACTCAAAAATCGTGCCGAACAGTATTGTCGCTGTCCCTATTTGTAAAATGCCTTATGTTAAACCGTCGTGTATAGGCAACTCCTAACCACTGCATGCTTTTCGATATATTTGGTCTGTTGGTCCTGAGCAATAAATGATAGTGATTGCCCATGAGTACATATGCAAAGATGTCAACAGAAAACCTTGCAGACATTTCACCAAGTATTTCTGTAAACAAGCTACGGTCTTTATCATCCCGGAAAATCTCTTTTCGCTCGTTCCCTCGCGATAGAACGTGATAAAATGCACCCTCATATTCAATGCGCAATTGCCTTGTCATACCGAGACAATATCATATCACTTTATTTATATCAACGCGTTATTCACAATTCAAGATGTGACTCCAGTTCCTTTCAGATCTCACAAAACCTCTATACTCTTTTTCAGCATCCCTCTTTTTATCTCCAAATTGTTCTAAGATACAGTCTGTTGTAAGGCAGTTGTACGGTTTCTCAAAACCAGCTGTGGCTTTATAACTACTCCATTTCCATTCTTTAGGTGACGTTACTGCTCTTGCCCTTACAGGATTCAAAACAATATATCGACAAACTTCAAGAAGATGGTTTTCCTTTTGTATTAATATGGCTTTATATCTTCCCTGAAATACATGACCAGTCTTTTTGTTTCGCCTGTTATATCTTTGTGTATAAATACCGTTTAATTGTCTCATCCCTTCTGATAGATTACCATCTGGAGTTTCTATAAGTAGATGGTAATGATTATTCATAAGACAATATGCATGGCAAAGAAAATTATATTTCTCATTAACTTTCGCCAATGTATCAAGAAATATCTTACGGTCATCATCACCTGCGAATATTGATTTCCTTGCATTTCCTCTGGATGTTACATGATATAAAGCGCCATCATATTCTATTCTTAATGGTCTGGCCATATAGGATGTATATCATATAATTAATGAATTATCAATATTAAAGACCTGACCCCTTTTTTCGATGAACATGTTCACAGTTCCGTTGTAAAAGGATTAAGGTCCCGAGGCATTGATGTGTTAACAATAAAAGAAGCCGGGATGTTAGGTGCAACAGATACTGACCATATCGCATTAGCAAAAAAAGAAGGAAGGGTAATTTTTACTCAAGACGTAGACTTCCTTCGTCTTCATGCTAAAGGTACAGAACACTGCGGTATTGTTTATGCACAGCAACAGACACCCATTGGCGAGATAATACGTTGTTTAACCCTTCTCCATCAAATTCTTGATTACAATGATATGCAAAACCACATCGAATTTTTATAATATGACAATCTTCAATAAAAAAGTGTCTGTCCCTTATTTGTTACATCACATCCTTTGCGTGAGAACTTTTTCAATCGTAAATACCAGACAATTATACTTACCTGTCAATTGAAGCCCCGCCCTTTGCTTTCAATGTTGTTTTACATTCTGACTGTCAGGGAGAATATCAAAAATCAAAGATGTGACACCTTATCTATTAACTAATTAGACAAAATCATCAAGGATGTACTTCTTCTGGTAATTTTTTAATGACAGATGTGTAGATCGATTCAGAGGCCTTAATTGCCTCATTGAATTCGTCTATTTCCGGCTCCAATATTTCTCCGGGATAGCGATATAAAGTTGCGTAAGGAGTCAAAAGTTCTCCATTATCCAGTAGTGCCGAAACCGAAGGATCTGCTGAAGTTGCCAAATTTATCAGCACTTGCAAATCATGTGTCTTTTCAAACCGTTGATCGTGAAAAACGAGAAAGCCTTTAATAGCTTTCTCTGCAGCCTGCTGACAGTGATAGATTGCTGTATCCAGGTAGGGGTTATCACCTTCTGAAAGTTTTTTTGCTGAAGCATTATCATGCTGCGCTTTTATTAGCCAGTTGCGCACAAGTTCCTTTTTGCCCTCATCCATAAAGCACCTTACCTTGTTCAAGAACCTCGCATTCAAGAGATGCATGAACGTTACGATACTTTTCAATCTCTGCATGTGTTTTAACAATAATATCCTTTGGAATATTTAGTCCTCTTAGACATCGATGTGCAAGCACAGATCTCTTTGTTGGAGAAATATCACTATCGCGTACAATCACCATTATATCAATATCACTGTTTTCATCAGGTTGCCCCCATGCATGAGAACCAAAAAGGATAATCTTCTCAGGATGAAACTCAGCAACTAGTTGTTGAGTAATTTTTTTTATTAATTCAGAAGTCAACATTATTATAATTTTACTTTGTGCATTGTGTCTTGTCCTGAAATAGGCTGACAAACATAAGGACAACTTTAGTATAAAGGAAAGGGTAAGGAACAAGACAATAAAAAATAACAATTAGTCCAAGGAATTACAAAGTGCTTTAGTATACCATTATTTAACAGCTAAGTCATCAGCAGACCCCATATTAAACACTCACTCTTTATTTCTTTGTAAAACATGGTATCAAAAACAGAAAACATGACGTCACATCTTGAATTGTGAATTAGCCTTTTCGAATATTTTTTTTATTTGTGAGTCTTTCCTTAAATTCAATTTTATATTGCTTACTTGTTTGCTGACGGAAGAATAACTAATATTAAATATTTTTTGCAATTTCATAATTCCTGTATAAACCTGTATTCCATAATAATAATATCAGTATGTCACGTTTATCTTTATCTAAGCCGCTTATCCTCTTCGGATTAATGAGACTACTGATATCGCATTCTAAAACTGAAGCAGCCTTTCTTATTGTTGTGTTCAAATCTTCCTCTCTTGGTTATTGCGGTTTGTGATGAATTCCTGAATCCGGCTTCATTTTTGAAATGTATTTAGACTTAATATGATCTGATACTCTTTGCTCCCAAAAAGCAAACCATGCCCAACATCCTCCCATATCCCCTTCTCCTCTTTGAAAAAATTTTGAACTATTTCCTTATACCCCCGGTTTTTATCTTTTCCAGGGATTTGAGAAAGAAAAACAACTGTCATTAACCATTCTTGAAATGGTTTTCCATAGACAGATATTTTATTTCTACTCCACTGGCAAGCTACCAATCATCTTACAACCGCTGCCCTTACTAGATTCCGATGAATATAACACGATAGTAATACAAGATATTTATCATTTTCAATGAGAAACGATCTGAACCGCCCCTGACATAAATGCCCACTACAACAAATCCTTATGTTCAACCGTCGTGTATATCTGACTCCTAACCACTGCATGCTAATCGATATATTTGGTCTGATGGTCCTGAGCACTAGATGATATCGATCTGCCCATGAGTACATATGCAAAGATGTCAACAGATCAACCTTGCAGACATATCACCAAGTATCTCTGTATACAATCTGAGGTATTTATCATCCCGGGAAAATCTCTTTTCGCTCGTTCCCTCGCGATAGAACGTGATAAAATGCACCTTCATATTCAATGCGCAATTGTCTGTCATACCGAGACAATATCATATCACTTTATTTATGTCAATATGTTATTCTCTATTCAAGATGTGACACTTTTCCTCACATTGGGATGTATTTCGCGAAGGAAAATGTTTTGCTTGTATATACCTATTTTGATACTATTAACAGCATTAAATTTAATTCTCTATATTTTCAAGGATATATAATATTAACTGAGGTAAAGCATGAAAGCAATCAACCTTTCAGAAAAGGTGTATGACAAATTAAAAATCATTGAAGGGAAGGAAATCGATGAAAAAATTTTTCACCTCCTAGAAACCAATGCTCTTTTGCGACTAAAGGAATGTGAAGAGCAAATATTCAGATTTGAAGCCAGATATGGGATGGATTATAAAGACTTCAAGACCGCTTGGGAGAAAGGAGCTATAAAACGTAAGCGTTCTCATCCGGTAGAGAGAGATTTTATGGAATGGGAAGGATTTGAGTCGGAAAGGAAAAAGTGGCTAAATACCTTGAAAGAAATTAAAGATTAAGCATGTATGCAAATATAGATGATTTTGTAGAAGATCTTAACAAGTTAAAAAAGGAATATTTGCCAAATTCAGAATTAGAAACTGTTTATAAAAGAACAGACAAAGTAAGCATTCGTATCACAATATCTTCTTCTATCTTTATTGATGTTTATGCTAACATAGAAAATAATAGATACGATCTTAGTTTAATCAAGGATAATCAAAGGGTATTCGGTTATGATAACTTAGAAAGTTGGCATTATCACCCTTTGAACAAACAAGACGACCATATTGAAATTGACGAACCTTCCTTTAATAAAATTTTCAATGAACTTACTAATCTAATTCATATTTTATGAGTTTTCTAACAGATGGTTCCATACCTGATTTTTTTTTAGCTAACTAATGGTTACTATTATTATTAATAGATTTAGGTAGTCACGATGAAGTATATTAATAAAGTAAAACAGAGTGCCTATCACCTCAATTACTCAATCCTGCGTCTCTATCTATTAACTATAATTCAAAAGCCATGAACTATCAGCAATCTCCTATGAACAAATAACTATGTCTTTGCCGTATTCTGCTTTCAAAGTGACCACTATTTTCCTTGTATTACATTCTGACTGTTAGGATGAATATCAAAGTTAAAAAAGCTACCTACTCCCCTCAACATACTCTAGTGCTTAGTTGCGAGAACTGGCCTTTTTTCCGAAAAATCTCTTTTCGCTCGTTTCCTCGTGATAAAATGCACCTTCATATTCAATGCGCAATTGCCTTGTCATACCAAAACAATATCATATCACTTTATTTATGTCAATATGTTGTTCACTATTCAAGATGTGACACCATGACCTGCTAACCACTGCATGCTTTTCGATATATTTGGTCTGTTGGTCCTGAGCAATAAATGATAGTGATTGCCCATGAGTACATATGCAAAGATGTCAACAGAAAACCTTGCAGACATTTCACCAAGTATTTCTGTAAACAAGCTACGGTCTTTATCATCCCGGAAAATCTCTTTTCGCTCGTTCCCTCGCGATAGAACGTGATAAAATGCACCCTCATATTCAATGCGCAATTGCCTTGTCATAGCGAGACAATATCATATCACTTTATTTATGTCAACACGTTATTCACTATTCAAGATGTGACACCATGACCCAACACATAGACACGGAAGATCCTCCAATGGCAAAGAGATTCAAGGCAATAATGACACGTCGTCCTTCAGTTGAGCGGATGATAAAGCGCTTGAAGTGTGATATTGGTGATGATCGTTTAAGCAAGAGAGGGAATCTTGCGTTTCAGGCATACCTGGACAAGACGATGATTGCTTTTCATCTGTTGTTACAGAATTAAATTGGTGATTTTTAAAGTAAAAACAAAAACCGTAGGAGAGGTGTTTTCAAATTTGCAAATTATCTCCATTGTTGGTGCTGTGCAGTTTTATACTGTCTTCTTTTAACGTAATTTTGAAGTACGATTGAAAAAAATTTTTGCATCAAGCGCTTTTCGTGCGAGTTTATGCGGAGGCTCTATAGAGCAGAGACAGCTATGGCAACAATGATCGAGCCAAAACTATCACAGAGGAAGACAACAAGGGTGTTGTTACGGCAGATATTTTCGACAGAAGTAGACATTGAACCAGACAGAGAAAACAAGATATTAAATGTATCACTTCATAGTCTAAGCAATGAGAGGTCAAACAAAATAGCACTTAAACTTTGCAAGCAACTCAATGAAATAGAAACAGTTTTTCCTGGCACAGAAATGCGGCTTGTTTACAAATTGGTCTCCTTGTAAAGTCACCGAAGTCAGGATGTGTGATCTTACGGTCATCATCACCTGCGAATATTGATTTCCTTGCATTTCCTCTGGATGTTACATGATATAAAGCGCCATCATATTCTATTCTTAATGGTCTGGCCATCTAGGATGTATATCATATAATTAATGAATTATCAATATTAAAGACCTGACCCCTTTTTTTTTTAACAAGAAAGTGCTAAAAGATATTTATCATTTTCAATGAGAAATGATTTGAACCTCCCCTGAAATAAATGCCCGCTACGACTATGCCTTATGTTAAACCGTCGTGTATAGGTAACTCCTAACCACTGCATGCTTTTCGATATATTTGGTCTGTTAATCCTGAGCAATAGATGATAGTGATTGCTCATAAGTACATATGCAAAGATATCAACGGAAAACCTTGCAGACATTTCCCCCATTATTTCGGTAAACAAACTACGGTCTTTATCATCACGGAAAATCTCTTTCCGCTCGTTCCCTCGCGATAGAACGTGATAAAATGCACCCTCATATTCAATGCGCAATTGCCTTGTCATACCGAGACAATATCATATCACTTTATTTATGTCAACGCGTTATTCACTATTCAAGATGTGACACCACGACTACTGCTCCCTCAGAGTACAATAATATTATTTTTGAACGTTCTACCCTTTGGGCAGTTTCTGTTCGTGATCGGCTTAATTCTTGTAAATAAGATTTTTCTTCTCGGTTCAAAATGATAAGTGGTCTTTTTCTGATAAATGGCATATATACCTCCTTTCTTGAGGTTAGTATGCCACAAAAAGAACCATATTGCAATGTTATTATGGAATCATTGTACTAGTGGTTTAACATTCGTCCACATTTCAACAACATCCTGGTCTAATTCTATCCCAATATTACTTCTGGCAGGACGTTTGTTCCGCATAACTGCGCCACCGCCCAAATGTGTCTCTATGTAGACATCATGGGGTGGCATAAGATTGATTAACTTTTGGAATACTCCTCCTTTGCCTCCTGAATAATTCATAAAAGCAGTATCGCTGAAAAGAAAGAGGATGTCAAGATGTTTTTTTATATTTTACAAAATAATGGGAATACTCCCCATCTCGTTATATAACAATATGTTAGTTCGGCCCGACCCTGGCTGGCTTAATGGATAACGGGAAAAACAATTGTCGTTAGACAGGAAAAATAATTTACGTGAGTCACAATCCTTTCTCTCTTATATCTAAAGGGCTAAAAACAAGTATAATAGTAGTAGTATTATTATCTGCTAAGTACTCTTCAACAATAGTATAGTTCTTTTCTATCAATTTTATAATTGAATCTTCTTTACACCTATCATACATTCTCACAATAAAGACACCATTTTTTTGTAAATAATTAGCGTATCTATCCAAAGTTCCCTTAATTTTGCTTCTATTTATATAATTTAACGATTCTCTAAACAAAATCACACCATATTCCATTGTGGGAACATAGCTTAATATATCAGAAGTTATGAATTCACATATTGAATGTTTTTGGATATCCCTTATACTACATCTTTGAATAGCTTTTTGAACTGCGATCTCAGACACATCAACGCCTGTGTAACGTTTGTATATGTCAGTATGAAGATGCAATGCTGTATCACCACTACCGCAACCTAAATCTAAAATATCTCCATTCTTTGAATACTTATTGAGGAAAGTATATATTATATCTCCGCTAGCTGTTTTTTCATCTGTCTCAAGAAAGTCCCAGTTTCCATTACTATATTCCTGATCCCATACATACTTCCTTGCCTTCCCACCACCAATTCTTTTTAAAATTACATGAAAAGCTCTACGCACAATATTCGTCATATTTTAATCCTCCGTATATGTCACAATATTTATGTGGGTTGATAAACACACGTGAATGTAGTCTAAGTGCTCTATCACATCTACACCTTTGTACTCACTTAATCTGTATAATAACATGCCTATTTGCTCTCTTAATTTACCATACACTATATTACACCACTTCTAGTGAACGCAAACGTGATGATACTTGTAGTCCAATACTATAAGTAACAGTTTATTTCATTTTTAAACCGTTCTGTTTTTTTGCAGATTTTCAAGCATCCCAGAATGCAATATACAGTTAGAAGTTATGATTATAAATTCTGTATCAACTCCTAAGGTCTAACCATAAAATTACATTAATGGAAATGAAAGCATCTAGACTACTTAAAAAAAACTAATAAGATTTTATGTTATATACCAGTCAAGAAAAATAATTAGGAATTATTTAAATCGTTATAAAACAGGCGAACTAAATGCGCTATTGGATGATAACTATAAAGGATATAGTGGCAAGTTACTCAAACCAGAAATAGAGCACTTAGATAGTCACCTCAATGAAAATACCTACTTAAGAACTCAAGACATTGTACTTTATGTTACCAAGAATTTCAAAGTAGAATATAGCCTTAGTGGAATGAAAGATTTGCTTCACAGATTGGACTACGCATACAAAAAGCCAAAGTTGGTACCAAGAAAACCAGATGCAAAAGCTCAGGAAGAATTTATTGAATCTTACAAAGAATTAAAGAACACCAAAAGAGCCAATGACCCTGTTTACTTTATGGATGGAAGTCTGAGGTGGCCGGGTTTGTCAAGACCATTTTATGCTATTTTTTAGATGCATTACACACTATCAGTACAACACAAAAAAGTGTAACGGAAGGAGCCCGTAGGGCGACTGGAGTTACACTTTTTTGCAAATCCACAAACCCCTCCCCATTGTCTCGTTTTCTTATCTAGAAATAATTTTTTATGGTATTATTTTTTTTTATATCCTCCATAATGTACTTCAATCGGAGTCTTGTATCCTAACGATTGATGATATCTACGGTTGTTATAAAACAAAAAATAACGGCTTAAACCCTCGCGGGCATCTTTATATACCTGGTAGTTTTTTATATACACCTCCTCATACTTCACACTCCTCCAAAGCCTCTCGGTAAAAATATTGTCAAACACTCGACCTCGTCCATCCATACTGATCTCTATCCCACTACTTATGAGGATACCAGTAAACTCATTACTCGTAAACTGTGATCCCTGATCACTATTAAACACCTTCGGACAACCTCTCTCTAAGGCATCCTGCAATGCTTCCACACAAAAACTTACATCAAGAGAGTTACTTAAACGCCAGGACAAAACGTAACGACTGAACCAGTCAATAATGGCGACAAGATATAAAAACCCCTGTCTAAGCCGAATATACGTGATATCAGTACCCCACACTTGTTCCGGAGAATCAATCTCCCTATCACCCAGTAAATAGGGATATATCTTATGTTCCGGGTGTTTCCTGCTTGTTTTTACCCTGGGATAGATTGCCCGTAATCCCATTTGACGCATGTATGCAAGAACCCTCTCTCTGCCTATTTCAAAGCCTTCACGTCTTAATCCCTCATGGATCTTTCGGCTTCCATAAAAAGGACATTCTGTAAATATCTCATCTATACGGCGCATTATCCGTAGGTTGTCTTCTGATATCTTTACCGGCTCGTAATAATAATTTGATCTATGAAGATCCAAAAGTTCGCACTGCCTGCGAATACTTAACTTACCACTCCCAAATTCTATTAGCCGTCTTTTCTCTTCAACCTTCAAACAACGCAGCTTTTTTTTTAAGCCATTCGTTTTCTACCTTCAGTTGACCGATCTGTCTATACAACTCATCAACCAACCTCTCATTTTCTTTGTTATCCTTCTCCCGTTTTCCCTTGAAGGTTTCTTTCACTCCACCTAAAGCTCGTTTACGCCAATCCGTTATTTGTGTCCTATGTACTTCGTATTTCGATGACAACTCCGCTATAGTCTTTTCTTCCTTAATTGCTTCCAATGCCACCTTCGCCTTAAATTCCGCATTAAAACCCTTTCTCATTTTCGAACCTCCTTTTTGATATTTTAACATCAAAAATGCATCTTAGCTAGTGGTCCGAAAATCCCAGTCCATTATAGTCATCCGCAACATAACAGCGTTGCTGTGTTCGGCTGGATCAAAAGAGGAAAAGTCAAAGAACTTAAGAGCAACACAGGACGCCAAAGACTCAATATCAATGGTGCTTTTAATATTGATGAATTAAGTGCCATAGTTGGTTATGATCATTCTATAAACGCTCAGTCCACGATATCTCTGCTCAAAAAGATTGAATCAAAACATCCGTCTTCGGGCGCTATTTATACAATTTGTGACAATGCAAGGTATTATAAATCGAAAAAGGTAAAAGCGGGTCAACCTCTTTTTTTTGGAGAAAAATCGTTCCTAATTTTTATGTGATAATATCAACATTAAAAATACATTCGAATGCATCATGGCTGGGTTTATTTGACCCCTGTTATTGATTGGTATAGTCGCTATGTATTGAGCTGGAAGGTCTCAGTTACCTTGGAACCATCCTTCTGTGTTGAGGCATTACAATGTGCTCTATCGGAAGGAACTCCGAGTGTCTTCAACACAGACCAAGGTAGTCAATTTACATGCAACAATTTCACCAGCGTATTATTGGAAAGAGGTATTCAAGTTAGTATGGATGGCCGTGGCCGGTATCTTGATATTATTTTTGTAGAACGTTTATGGCGTACCGTCAAAGTGGAAGAAGTTTACTTAAGGGATTACGATACTGTGACTGAGGCAGTGTATTATCTTGGCCGCTATTTTAAATTTTATAATTATGAAAGGTTACACGAATCACTGGGGTACCAAACCCCAGCCGAGGTGTACTTTGGGGTTTTTGCCCCTCCAGTCGCCCTACGGGCTCCTTCCGGAGCAAAAGCCCCCAAAGTCGGTGATAAGTCCATCTAAAAAAGTTAATATTTTTGTCTAGCCCCAGTTTACAAGTTATGTCCGAAGTTTAGCAATAATTGTTCGTAACTTGTTGCATCGCAATACATTACCACATTCAGCACAAGTATTACCCTACTGAAATACACTTGTCTCCTTGAAGCACCTTCTGAGAAAACCCCTTATATGCATTATATAGTCAAGCAATATTCCTTTTTTTATTGACAAACAACACTGCCATCTCTATTATGCGTATTACCCTACTACAATATATAGACAAAAGGAAAATGATATGGCTTCTTTAATCAAAAAAGTAAAGAATCCACCTGCATAGCAGGTGGCTTTGGAGTAACCCCTATAAGGGGATAAAAATGCCTTCCTCCCAAAGGAAGCAAGGTTGAGTTGCCCCCATGATAAAGTTAAAATTTAAATTTCTGTTGTGCTTCTCCCTGACTCTCTTTCTTTTCTTGATACTTCACATATTTGAGAATCTTTTCCGCATCTAAACCTACTGTGTCAACACAGTAACCTCTTGACCAGAAATGATTACCCCAATAGGGTTTCTGCTTCAAATTCTTAAATTTATTCAGTACTCGAATTGCTGTTCTACCTTTAACTATGCCAACAAAATCAGATATCGAAATCTTGGGAGGTACCATAACAATCAAGTGAACATGATCAATCTGAATACTTAGCTCTATAACTTCACAACCTTTTTGCTCTGAAAAAGCCCTTATACACCTGTTTACTTCATTTGCAACTTGACCTGTCAGAATCCTTAAACGATACTTCGGTGTCCAAAGAATATGATATTGACAATGCCATAACGCATGCGATAATCTACGAAATCGACTCATTTGTTACTCCTTTGTTGATGTTGTGGGGACAACTCAACTCAGATTGTAACAATGAGTCTTTTTATTTGGCAAAGCCTTTGTTCTCTGACCACGACCAAAGGTTGAGGTGGCCGGGTTTGTCAAGACCATTTTATGCTATTTTTTAGATGCATTACACACTATCAGTACAACACAAAAAAGTGTAACGGAAGGAGCCCGTAGGGCGACTGGAGTTACACTTTTTTGCGAATCCACAAACCCCTCCCCATTGTCTAGTTTTCTTATCTA
>NZ_BAOS01000020.1 GCF_002443295.1 Candidatus Scalindua japonica
GCATTGCAAGAATTGGTTGATTGTCACTTTGGACGAACCCTTCTTTTTACAAATCGACATGATTGGAGCAATGCCAAGATTATATTGGGCTATCACGGACAATCTGAAGTTGAGAGATACTTCCAGGACAGCAAAGACCCTGAGCACTTCTCCTTTCAACCTCCCTATCACTGGACAGACCAAAAGCTGCATGTTCATGCCTTTTATTGTAATTTAAGCATGCTCTTGACAGGGCTGCTTCGTCGACGCCTCGCATTAAAAGGTTTGCTTTTACCCCCAGATGTTTTGTTGAAAAAGCTCAATGATCTACAAGAAGCAACCCTCCTTTACCCACAGGAAAAAGCGGCCCCACCACAATTATCTTATTGTTTGGTGCGTCAAGACAGAATACAAAAACAGTTATTTAAATTATTGAATTTATCACAATATACAAAAACAAAAGAAAATCCTTCAAAATCCACGTAAACAACTCCTTTATAGCCTAAAAATTAGTCAAAAAGAGGGTAATACATTTGTATTGTCATAAGATCAACAAACACAAGAGATTGTATCAATTTTTTCATATAACTTGTAAACTGGGGCTAGACAACGGGGAGGGGTTCACCAGAAGGATTAAAAGATACAAGGATGATTTATCTTCTTTAATGACTGAAAATTTTCAAATAATTAGATCAAACATCTAAAACCATTTCGATATGAGTATAAGTTCTGATTGTTTTTTAATATACTTAAAGAAACGTGAATTAAGGTTCAATACCAAATGCCAAGAAGTACAGATGTTTATTTGGAAATGATTTATAAACAACTCTTTATTTAAAAAAAAGAACCTTAAGGAAAAAATATGGCTAATTCATGTTAACAATTGATAAAGCAATTTATGAAAAAATTATTTTTCAACCATTTAAATTTTTAAATAAATTAATCACTGCATCTTTTACCTTAGGTATTTTTCTTTTAAGCTGTTCTCTAATTAAATCTTTTTGCTCGTATGCTTTATCAATTATATTTAATATATCTTTCTTACACATCTTGCGAGGGTCTGCAACAAGGACCTCAACACCTATAGTTTGCATTACTCCCAGAAATTTCTTGCTATAAGCAATTGACACCGGTGGTATGTTTTGAGAGAGAGCGGCAATACATGCATGCATACGAGAACCAATGAAAAAATCGCATAGTCCAATAATATATTTTATCTCATTTTGGTTATATTCCCCTTTTACAAGAAAAAGTTTATCTTCATATTTTTTACTTATTTTATTATATATGTTCTCACAAGCTACTGAGTCACTTTCAAGATGCTGAGAAGAACCAAATACATGAGGCAAGAGAATTATGTTCACATCTTTTTCATGAAACATAAAATCAATTATTCTGCACACAAGTTCTTTATAATCAACTTTTAAACCAAACATATTGTTTTGTGTATAACCACCTGCATACAACAACCCACTTATGTTTAAACCTACAGTACACTTATCCTTATTGCTTCTTTCAAAAAAACCAGGTATATTTATATTGTCAGGTTTTACGGGATCAAGCACAAATCCAACATCATAACAAAACCTTAATTTGTCAAAATTATACTTAGACCCAAGTAACTCTTTAACTTCCTTTAAACCAATGTAATCTCTTGAATAAACAACACTTGCACTATTAAGAATGTACCTTGCTAACTCTTTAGCAAACCTACTTTTAAACGGCCCCAATGTTTGTGGTAATAAAATTAAATCTTTTCCCATAAATAATACAAGAAGTTTTGGGAGAGATACATAAAGCAAACTCCTAATACCATAAATATCACTAAAACTATCACCACCTGCTATAGATGCAATAATGCCTGATTCAGAAATATGTCTCAAATAAATATTACTAGATATAATTTTATTCTTAATATTATTTATTGGTATAAGCTTTATTATTAACGCAATTAGATTTAATGTTACAACATTATTTAGCAAATATAGCTTTTTCGAGAACCGCATATTAAGTAATTGGATTTTAATATTTTTGTCGTTAATATTAACATCATAAAATAATTGTTTTTCACCATAACCTAACAAAGTTATCTCAGCATTAGGGAATTGGGAAGTTATACATTTAATAGATCCATAAGTTAATGCTCCAACACCCATATTGTTTGTATTGAAGACAGCGCCTAATATACAAACTTTCTTTATTTTAGTTCTAGATTTCATAACCTAAAGTTGTATTGTAGAATTCAACTAAGAAAACGAAGTGTGGATCTATATCACCATCAGTAAATTTTAGATTTTACTTGAGAAGATGATGCTTTTCTATATGTATAAAACAATGTATATTTTGAGCCATACTTTTGGAATACTCTTTGTTTTCAAAAAATACTGCATTATTTAAAGTAAATTATAAAAAAGTGGTGCTCATTAGAAATTTTTTTTACTCCTTGAGTGCTTTATTCAAAAAAATCTCTTCAACCTGATAGCCCATAATTTTTACCTTTGATAATGGTGATATGCACTTACTTCCCATCAATAACGGTACTTATCCTTTTCTTAATGGGTTATGGTATTTGGAGCTATTTAGTAGTCATTGAAAAAGTCACTTTTTTAGAAATGATAGTATATTAAACACGACTCTTAAAATATTTCAAATTGTAGATAACAATCTTTGCCACTAGAAAGCTGGGCAAATAAGAATCGGCTTCAATATATGCCTTATGTTATTTTCACAGCCAGACAATATGTATTGATATTGTCTCCCTCTTTTCTAATAAGATAGTTTCTCTCTAACCGTCTGTCTTGATATGTTCATTTACCACTCCAATAGTTGATCACCGTTTTTCACCACTTCGTTATCGCCTTTTTTAACTTCCTCTTGCCTCTACTAACGATATGTACCACTGTCTCACCTTCATCTTTGTATCCCCCCTAAACGAGCAGTTAAGATAAATCATCTTAAACCTTACGCTCGGTGAGACATTCCGTTTGCATGACGGCATCCTTAAGTGTATTCCGATCATATTGATTACCATTATACGTCTTCATGCCCACTATTAAAGCAATCGCTTAACGTAGCATTCACATTCACCTTATAACCAAACTCATACTTCTTATGTGCCTTGGCTTCTTGTTGCCTGATACTCGTTTACACCAACGTGTCATTGAACCCATATCAATAGGATATCCGTGCTCAAAATATTCATTACAACAGAATGCTACCAGTACGGATTTACTAACCATTGAGAAACCACATTCACATAGCTCAGGTCAAACATTCCCCGTGTTGGTTTAGCGGGTCTGCCCTTACATTTGCTCTATAATTGCAAAAGGTTTTATCTAACTCTGAACACTTTATTCTGACTTATAAAATGGATTAAGAGCGTTTAATGTTATTGTTTTAGTAAGAGCTTTATTGAACAATTCTGTCTGTTGAGACTTAGAGCTTGTCTACAAAAAATCCTCAGTATTTTGGGTATTTTACATAATTAATATGTTTTCAAGCTATTATGAAATAGTTGCGGGAGTAATGCGGATATCCCAATTTTTTGATATTTACATAAAAACAATTTTCTCAGGATACTAAATATTATTGTGACTCCACACGTACGTTTTGTGGTGGAGCCAGAGTCATAACAAAATATTCATAAGCTCCAATATCCCATGAAGCTGACTGTGGTCGGAGGACATCATCTTTATCACTATTAAAACCAGATATTGTTGCTCCTGTATTTATGGAGTTAAGAGAACCATTAGAAAGCCTATAATTGCCACTGCTTGACAGTTCTCCATTTGAAGGTATGTTAACTAAATTCGGATTACCATAACTAGAGTTAGCATCATAGCCCAATGCTTTCCACTGGTCCAATGAATACCAAGTATTCGATTGCCTTAATGTTTGTGACTCATTATTTGGTCTATAATATACATTATTACTAATAGTACCCGCCCAACCAGCATCAAATACTTCTAAGCAGGCAGATGAGGCAGAATTATATTGAACAAAGATATTATTTTTCACCTCAAAATCACTACCGCTCCCAAGACCAATTTTCATACATAAGCCAGTATTATAATTAACAAAAGTATTGTTATATATATATATTTTATCTGGTGCAAGTTCACTAAACTGAGTTAATAATGTACCATTATAAGCGTGAGGATTTATGAAAGTATTGTTTCTCCAAGTAATATTATTTACTCCTGTATGCATAAAAGAAAAAGCTGTTCCATGTGGATTTTGAAAATCTCGATTATTATAAAATGAGTTTCCTTCTATTAAAATATCATGTGGATACTCGGCGGCATTAGAATTTCCATAAATATGCAACCAATCGCCAGCATGGCATCTTTGTCCTGGGTCATCACCTTCATATTGCCAACCATCATGAAATATATTGTCGTATATCTGTATATTATGAGAGCTATATGTTATGCGCAAAGCAACACTAAAATATCCTGTTTGAATTCCACGATTAATACCCCCAAAGTTACAATCATGTATTTTAACATTGTCAGAACGAAACATATATATGCAATCCCTTCCAACTGCATAAAATTCGCAATTATTAATTTCGAAATTATCAGTTCCGGCAGTTCTCAGGAATATTTGAGTTTGATCAGCATAAACAGACTCGTCTGACCCTTGTGCACAAAGCATATCCCATCCTTCAGTTCTACTAAATATGCAATCTTGTATCAACCAATCATGACCACCAGAAACACGAATTGTCCCTCGTTGAGTTTCAGTTGATACTCTCTTGACACTATAGATATCAAAATTTAATACTTTAATATAGCTACCGTAACCATTAAATGCATGAAAGTATAATTCTTTTAAATCTAATTTTGCTTTCCCAACGCCCCAATCACCAGCCGGTGTATTTCCTCTATAAGAAATATAATTTTCAATAGAACCTGACCTGTTAACAGTAATTTCACCGCTATAAGTTGAGCCACCTTTAAATATAACAGTGTCACCTGGTATTAAATTTATCAACAGAGCATTATTTGTCGCATTAGAATCACCTGGACAATGTTTAAATGCAGTTCCTATTGATGTGCCAGTGTTTGTGTCAACACCATTTTCATAATCCACGTAATATGTAGTTGCATAAACTTGCAAAGTAAATAAAAAGTAAACTACAAATGAAAAAAACATAGTTTGTTTTTTTATGCAAAAAATATCGCACCTCGCGATACCTCCAACATATGAGATGATAGATAAAATCATTTTCAATATTTTCAGAACATTTTTCACCTTAGTCCTCCTTGAATGATTAATAAAAATTTGAATAATCACAATAATACCCTTTATCTATAATATAAACGATGCAATAGTAGTTGTTTAGTTTATATTTTTCAGATATTTGACAAAAGAGTTAATTTCTATAATAATTACTTTTACATTGCCAACCAAGCCATCGCAAATACAATGCCACCGCCACAGTACTATTTTAATAAATTGCAGCTTGCCATGTACACAGAAAGCTTACAAAGGTGACCTGCTACGGTTGTTAGCACCACCTTTAGAGTTAGAGTTCAGGTTAATACAGAAAGTTGTAACGTAGTGGAAACTATCTGTATAGATTTGATCGTCTCTGGAGCAGGTCACACACATGTATTCTTTTCTGACATTTGTGTGAAACAGTGACCCAGAATAATACATTAAATTGCTTAATGTGTTATTATAGAAATTCGTGCCATAACCAAAAATCTAACAAAATAATATTCGTTTTATAATAAATTAATGATTTGTGAACCAAACTATGTGTTAGAAAATTTAACCTTTTACTAACATGTGAGCATCATGGTTACATCTAATCAAAAGAGTATTATTTAGAGTAAAGAATCCACCTGCATAGCAGGTGGCTTTGGAGTAACCCCTATAAGGGGATAAAAATGCCTTCCTCCCAAAGGAAGCAAGGTTGAGTTGCCCCCATGATAAAGTTAAAATTTAAATTTCTGTTGTGCTTCTCCCTGACTCTCTTTCTTTTCTTGATACTTCACATATTTGAGAATCTTTTCCGCATCTAAACCTACTGTGTCAACACAGTAACCTCTTGACCAGAAATGATTACCCCAATAGGGTTTCTGCTTCAAATTCTTAAATTTATTCAGTACTCGAATTGCTGTTCTACCTTTAACTATGCCAACAAAATCAGATATCGAAATCTTGGGAGGTACCATAACAATCAAGTGAACATGATCAATCTGAATACTTAGCTCTATAACTTCACAACCTTTTTGCTCTGAAAAAGCCCTTATACACCTGTTTACTTCATTTGCAACTTGACCTGTCAGAATCCTTAAACGATACTTCGGTGTCCAAAGAATATGATATTGACAATGCCATAACGCATGCGATAATCTACGAAATCGACTCATTTGTTACTCCTTTGTTGATGTTGTGGGGACAACTCAACTCAGATTGTAACAATGAGTCTTTTTATTTGGCAAAGCCTTTGTTCTCTGACCACGACCAAAGGTCGTGGGTTTCCACAATATAACTAAATATTTTATTGATAGATTGCTGTTTTTGAAAAACGTTATTATATCTTTTTTTTAAGATTTTCTTTTAAATTATTTTTCATACTATGATTCTATCAATTTCTGAATTAATACGTGTAACAACTTCATAATTAATCGTTCCAAGTAAATTTGCCAAATTATCTGCAGAAATCTCTTCATCCCCTTGCTTTCCCAACAAAACAACTTCATCCTCTAATTGTACATCTGGAATGTCAGATACATCCACCATAGTCAAATTCATACAAATTTGCCCACATACAAATGCTTTTTTCCCCTTTATCAAAACATAACCATTGTTTGATAAACCACGATCATAACCCTCTGCATATCCAACGGGCAGAACAGCAATCCTTGAACCTCTTGTCGTCCTATATGTACAATCATAACCAATGTAATGCCCTGGTTGTACCCATTTTATTTGAGCAATACGTGTCTTCCATGTCATGACAGGAAACAGATCCCCTTTGTTTCCTAAAAAATGGTTTTTATAAGAAATAAACGTTTCCCTAGACGGCCATAATCCAAATTGACTTATACCCAATCGCACCATATCATAACGTGTTTCATTTAAAAGAATTGTTGCAGCAGAATTTGCAATATGCTTTTTCAATTTAGGAAATCCTTCATTGATTATTGTATTTATCATTTGTTCAAAGCGGTTTTTTTGATAATAAGCATAATCATAGTTATTTGTATCGTCAACACTTGCAAGGTGAGTGTAAGCTGCGTCAAGAACAACTAATGGTGTCCTTTTCAATTTCGATATAAACCACTGTAAATCATTTTCTGTAACTCCTTGTCTATGAAAACCGGTTTCCAGTTTTAAATGGACAATAACAGGTTTTTTTAGGCGTTGGGTAATATCAATCAATTTGATCAAAGACTCTTTGTTAAATAGTGCAAGATGGCAATCTGTGCGTACAGCCTCTTCCAACCGTGAAAGCGGAACATGTCCCATAATCAAAATATCTTGACGAAAACCCGCATTCAACAAATTTAAGGCTTCATCCAGAGAATAAACACAAAAGGTATTTATTTTACATTTTGACGCAAGCGATGCAATTAACTGCCAACCATGTCCGTAGGCATTGGATTTGATCATTACAGAGAGTTCAACATTATCTTCTATAAGTTTCTGGAAAAAACTTATATTATGAGCATAATTGCTTTCAGATATTTCAATCCAGTTATTTAAATTCTGAGAGTATTCAACCATTTAAAGATCTTAACACCAAATAAATTTAATTAACCAACACCTAGTCTTAAAGATTAACCTGTATAAACTAATTTAAGAAAATCAAAAAAAATCTATTTAAAATTCAACTTATTTTGTCAATGCTCGAATATATAGAGCCAACTTCACGAGCTGCAAGTTCTATAGTTAAAATAGAGCCTATTAACAAAGGGATAAAGTCATCTTGCTTAATCTTATTAACATAACGATTAAATATTTTTTTATTGTAAAGATTACCCGTAACCATTTCATCAATATTTAGTAAAGAATCAACTTCTTTAGAATTTAAAATCAAGCGCGCAAGGTTCTCCATATAGCCGCTAAAGTAGGTCCCTCTCAATTGCTTAATACGCTTTAGTAGTTTAACAATACGATAATTAAGCGACTCATAGGAATATGAAGATTCATTTTCAAAAGGTTTGTTCTTCAAAAATTGCCGAGTTGCTTCTTCTGCCAATCCTGAACTCCATTGGCGTAGTTCGATTGGTATTATAGACAGGCAGTCTATAACTGAAGGATCAAATAAAGGCATTCTTACTGTTCGCCACCTTCCTACAGCAGAGAAAGTGGTACCAGCAAAATGATGCATTCTATGCAATAAATAATAAATATCAAGCCTATGCCAATAAAATGGGGCTTGACTTAAAAATGTTTTTAATTCTTCTCTTATAACTTTATCTCCTGCTTTTGCAATCTCAGTCAATATAATTGGATTTGCAAAAGGCATCATTTCCCTTATCTTGCCATGCAAGAGAAACCACTTTCCAATAGATATAGGTATTTTGCCATTTCCTATCCATTCGTAATAAAACCCTCTAAATACTTCTCCGCCAACTCCTGTAATTGATCCTTTGGAATCTAGTTGGTCAAGTACCCAAGGAAGATGCCAGTATTGAAGCATATTTACCATTCCTCCGGAAGCTCTTAAATATTTTTTAGCTAAACTCATTCCTTCATCAGGATCAATATCCTTCAAACGGTCTAAAAAAATTGCTTGGTGCGGTACTCCAAGTTGTGAGGAACGACGTTTAGCCCCAATCATGTCAGGGTCTCCACTACACCCGTGAGTCCACGTACGAACAGGAATGTCTTCGCTTAATAAAGCGGATAAAACTAACAAACTGTCTCTGCCTGCAGTTAGTTCTTGTACATCACAATCTCGCCAATGACGAACTACCGCCTTTTTTACCGCATTTGTATAAATATCCACTGCATTCCGATGATTAGTATATGATGGATCTTTGGGAAACCAATATACAATCTTTTTCAGATTGGAATCCAATGGAATTAATGTAGAAGGCGAAATACACTCAACCTCTGTGAATAATGTTCTCCCCCCTTGAGGATTTCCTCTAGCCATAAGTTCATATGCTCCAATTGGATCTATATGTACAGAAGCAAATGATGCAACAGCAAGTGCATCAGCACCAACAACAACATCATCATCACCGATATGTCTTAAAAAAAGATGCTGCAAACCAATTGTATCGGTACATATCCAAGCCCCTTCTTCTATTTTGCCTCTCAAAATTACAGCCCACGGTGGAGGAAAATCACGTAGATGACGTTCTTGGATTGCACTAACGACTTCTTTAGGACTAGGAATTCCTTCAGGAGGGTCACTTCCAAACCACCATAATTCTCTGCCATCTTCATCACGTTGATATAATGCTAAGTCTGCTCTAACAATATGTATTTTTCTCTTTTTATAAACAAAAGTAATGGTCTTCATAAGCGTTTTTATTTCCATCTAAATTTAACATTTTTTGCTTTTCCACAATTCTTCTCTAATAATATACCGATTGATATTAAAGACCAAAACAAATAATTCAACTGAGGAGCAAATATCTTAACATTCGTCATCATAAATAACAGTACCGTAATACTTGTTAAAACACCAGCCACTATGTCTACGTTTGCCCTATCGATTCTTGCCCAAATAAAAAACAATCTTTTTAAAACCGTAATGTACAGCAATATAGTTAGACCAAATCCAATAAATCCAGTTTCAAAAAGATTGGCTGCGTAATGATTGTCCCAGCTCCATACAACATATTTCTCATCAGAATACGAAAGGTTTCTATCAATACTTATTACTTCACTGGCGCCTGGACCATAACCAAAAAGTGCTTGCTCAATCGATTTTCGGATTTCAGAATAAGCTATATCCCATAATTCAAACCTATATTGATAAGTTTGGCCTTTAAATGAATCCTGATTAAGTGTATCGGCAGTTTTAATTCCTAATGATTCATAAACACCCGGCTTTATAATCAAAACAGCTATTGCAAAAACAATAACTATCATAACTTTTTTTTTGATTCTGATAGAACCTAATGCAAACATCATCATCCCAGCTATGACTGTTGCTAACAAAGGCCCTCGACTGCTAGAGAAATAAATAGCTGATATTGACACCATTAAAGAAAACCATAATGCAAAATATTTAAAACTATTTACTTTTGAATATCCAATTAATACTAAAGTAATTGGCCATGCCATTGCCATCGCCGTCCCAAGAAGTATTCTATGCGGGTAGGTTGACATCACATCGTTTGCATATTGCTCCTTCCTTACGTATGCAAAAAGGAAGGAATCTACAGGATTAAACCCTGTATATTTTTCGATAAATGCAAGCAAAGCGACCAAAGACAGTCCAAAGGAAATATAGTACAACAATCTGATTGCATCATTTCTATTACTTATGCTTGTCGAGACAATCAAGTAAAAGAAAATTATCTCAATAATATAAGAAAAATATGTTTTAATGCTAAAAACGAAATCACTAGAAAATAACAGAGAAATAAAATTTGCCGCTGCAACTAGGACAAGCAAAAAAACAAAAGGGAGTTTAATTATTTTCTGATAATATATATTTCTTTTGTTCCGAAGATACCAAAATAATAACAATAAAATCAACATTAACCTATGAATCGAAAAGTTTGGAAAGCTACCAGGAGTTACTATCATCAAATAAGAAGTTAAGGATACGAATAATAAAATAGTTACAAAAAGACCATTTTTATAGTCTTTTTTTAAATAACATGTTAGTAGAATTAATATTACTATTATAAAGAGAACATCCGTTTTCACAATTTAGCTTTAGCCCTTATTGTATTTTAGATTTCTTTAATATTTTTTATATTTCCCGTAACAGCGAACTTACCATATTTTTCAGAGAAATTACTTTGACTGCGGTAGACACAAGATGTAATTTTTGTGTCTATGGACGAAATCTTTTTTACCGACTTTTGCAATATACTGTTACTGCCTGACCTTGTTTCCCTGCTTTAAGATAAGAAAGGAAGTTAGACGCCATAGTCCAAGACAAACAAGATTTAGTAGTTACCTTAGCGAAGGTTTTAACTTTAAATTTTTTTGTTTAAGAATGACCATAAAGGAAATACTATATGCAAAGACACATCCTATAATACTTGGTAAAATACCCAACTGATGAAATGGCATTATCTTATACATTGTAAACCATGCGATAATAACAGGAAGAGAACAACATAATGCTTTTGGAAAGATACAAAAGTACTCCCATATTTTAATTTCAGTGAGATAACGTAACCTCACCACCTGAAAGAAATAAGCAATCATCATCGCAAATAATCCAGCGCTTGCCGCGCCTACTACACCGTACCACTTAACAGCAGGATAAATAAATATAACTATTAGGATCGCCCTTATACCCACAAAGAGACGTTGCTGCTCTGGACGTCCCGTTGCAAAAAACAAAGTTGCAATAGGTGCACCGCAAGTTCTTGCCAAAGTAGTAACAAAGATTATGGCAAACGGAATAGCAACTACCGTATATTGAGTACCATAAACTAAGTAAAGCAGATCCTTTCCATTGAAAAACAAAAGGAAAAGTAGTGGGAATCCTAAATATGCAGTTAATGATGTAGTTTTCATAACTGCCCGATTTATTCTTTCTTTTTGGTCTTTCATTTCAGAAAAGACAGGCATCATAATTGGGTTAATAAATATTGAAATTAGTAGAGAAGGAATTCTCGCTAAACTAGCAACCATGCTGTATAAACCCAAATCACCCTTGGATAATAGTTTTCCAACTACAAAGATGTCGGCTTGAATGAATATAAAACAAAGTATTGGCAACCCAAACATACCACGTACATATTTAAATAATTCATTCAATTGTTTTCTATCAAAATCAAATCCAGGTATGAAAGGTGAAATCATGAATGACAAAAAACACCGTGAAGCAGCCTCAACAATAAAACCAATTACTAAAGCCCAAACATTAGTTATAAAAAAAGCTAATATGATGGCCGTTAAGATACCACAAACGCTACCGCCCTGTGATATTGATACCCATCTTGAATATTTCATTTGCTTCAGTACTACAAATGCTCTTGGGCTCATGAACCCATTAAAAAGAATGGTGGAAAACGATAGGATCAGCAACGGCAACAATTCTGGATCATCATAAAATCTTGCAATCCACGGAGCGCCTACATAAGCAATAGCAAAAAGGACTATTGAACGAAAAAATGATACCCACCATGCTCCATTAAGATAAGTTTGTTCTTCTCCTTTTGGATTTTGAATTATTGCCTCTTTAATACCAATTTGCGTAAAAGACTCAAAAGCAGCGTTCACTGCAAGCAAAATTGCCATTGAACCAAATGCTTCCGGTGCAAGCAGGCGAACCAAAATCATGTTGCGGGCAAATCTCAAACCATTTTCAATCGTACTACCTATCCCCAGCCACATACCTCCATGAATTGCACGATCTTTAAGACTTGTACCACTAAAAATTTTTCCAAAGTTTTTCGTTAATTTCCTTAAAATCATTTTAATGTCAACGCTATTTTATAATTATGTGATACAATCATTGTCAATAAACTTTCGGTGCCACAATTCAAGAACAATCAGTGAAAAAATCACCTTTGAATGATTCATACGCTGTGAATTTTCACGAATTAATCTTTCGATTGATTTTTTTTCAAAATAACCTCTATTGAGCGTTTTTTTATCCATCATGATATCATAGACAAAATCTTTCATTTCATTTCTCAACCAAGACTCGTAAGGGACAGGGAAACCTGTTTTTTTTCTATATAAGATTTCCTTGGGTACTTTATTAGAAAATGCCTTCTTTAAAATGTGCTTTGTCGTAAACCAATTAAGTTTATGGCTATCCGGCAAATTAGCAGCAAATTCCAGCAGCCTATGATCAAGAAGTGGCACTCGAAGCTCTACGGAATTAGCCATAGTGATTTTATCAGCCTTGGTTAAGAGATCATCAGGCAGCCATGTTTTCGTGTCTATATAAAGCATTTTATTCAAATTACTTACTTTTGTAATATTCTCAAAATAGTCTCTAGTGATTCCTGCCGAGTTGTTCTTATTTATGTTGTCCCCGAATTCTTTACTATAAAATTCATTCTTGTTATCATTAAAATAACCAGATGGACTTGAAGTTCTGCTATAATAATACTCTTTCATCTCTAATGTCATAAGGGGAGCATATTTTTTTAATTTCTCCAAATACCTCATATTACCCAGCTTGTCTATAAGGACCGAGATAGGGCTATTCAGTGGACCAATAATTTTCTTTATGCGTTCCATCCAAACATAATTTCTGTAATTTGGATAGCCGGCGAATGCCTCATCACCTCCTTCTCCTGAAATTAAAACCTTAACGTGTTCTTTTGCTAACTTAGATACATAATATAACGCTATCGCAGGTGGTTCACATACGGGTTCTTCCATATGCCAGACATATTTTGGAAGAAAATTCAGAAAACCCTGTGATGACATAGTCATTTCGTAATGTTTAGTCCCAAATTTCTCAGCAGCAAGCCTTGCAAATGGTCTTTCGTCTGCAAAGCTCTCTCCCTCAAAGCCAATGGTGAATGTACTTATATCCTTATCGGTCTCATCAATAGCAAAACTAAGCAAAGCCGTTGAATCGATGCCCCCACTTAATAAGAATCCAACCGGTACATCGCTGATCATATGGTCTCTCACTGACTCCCTTAATAAATCAATCAATTGGCCTTTCGAATCTTCAAAACTATAGTTTCTTTTAGAATTTGAAAAATTAAGATCCCAATACTGCTTAATATTTATTTTTTCATTTTTCAAAATTAAGTAATGCCCTGGACTAAGCTTGTGTATGCCCTTGAGTAAAGTTTCTGTTCCTGGAATATAGAAATATGTTAAAAATCTATCAACAATCTCAGGATTTTCTTCCCTCTTCACCTTTGGGTCTTCCAATATTGATTTCATCTCAGAAGAAAAAAGAAAAGAGTCTTTGGTCATACAATAATAAAGAGGCTTTATTCCTACTCTATCTCTGGCAAGTAACAAAACACTCTCTTTCTCATCCCATAAGGCGAAGGCGAACATTCCTCTCAGTTCTGAAATGAAACTCTCGCCATATTCTTCATATAAATGAACTATGACTTCAGTATCAGATTCAGTCTTAAAAACATGCCCCTTCTCTATAAGCCTTTTTCGTAGTTCTCTATAATTATATATCTCTCCATTGTAAACGACCCAGACATTCATATCTTCATTCGAAATAGGCTGTTTCCCCGTATTAAGATCAATGATTGATAACCGCTTGTGCCCTAAGCCAACCTGCCCTTTAATATACATGCCTTTATCATCCGGCCCACGATGGTTCATAATGGCCATCATATTTTCCAAGACCCTCCGATCTACAGTGCTATCTTTGTCAAAATTAACTTTTCCGCAAATTCCACACATTCTCAATCCTAATTTATACTCTTTGATGGTCCATGAGATACTTGACTATTAGATGTTAATTCTTTTGCCCATTTTTCATAGCCTATCGACCAACGAAAGATTTTTTTCCACTTTGTAAATGCAACAAGTATAGTATCTTGCTTACGCAATATTATAGCACTGGGCATGAGTATTATAATCAACATCATTCGACATATTGAAACAAAGGTCATTACAGACTTATAAAAATAAGCGCTTTTCTTACCCCTGTATTTCTCCATGAATTTGGATACAGATTCTCTCATGAGAACAATACCAAAATAGTTTTGTTTGCTCTTTGTACTTTTTCCACCATGATGAATAATTTGAGAGGAGTTGACGTAATATGTTTTGTAACCGGTTTGATTAATCTTATAACAAAGGTCCAGGTCTTCAGAATACATGAAATAATCCGTACTGAATTGATTCACCTCCTCAAAAACACTACGTTTAACCATAATACATGCACCGGAAATGACCTCAACTTCTTGCGGTTTGTCATTACTACGAAATAATGGTTTCATACCCCATAACTTCAATGTGGGAAATAAAAACTTTAGATAGTCAATATCAAATGCCTGGTTTAAAACAGTCGGATAAGGTTGGATACAACTTGTCTGCAACGATAAGTCAGTGTTAAGTAATCTGCAACCAATTGCGCCTGCGTCTGGCATTGTTTGTAAATTTGTATACATTATTTTGACAGCATTGCTAATTATTTCTGTATCCGGATTTAAAAAAAGTAATGTTTTTCCTGTAGAATGTTGAAAACCCAGATTATTTGCATAGGCAAAACCATGATTTTTTTTACTTTGTATAAAAATAACACGTGGAAAACCCTTTTTAAGCATTTCATCACATCCATCATAGGATGCATTGTCAACCACAATAACCTCGAACTCAACATCTGGCGGTTGACTATACATACTGGTGAGGCATTTTCTTAAATGGTGCAAAGAATTCCAATTAACAATTATTATTGAGATATCCACTATTTATATTTCCAGATACTCTGCCGAAAAAATAGTTTATTTAACTGTTGTTTTCTCAGATAAGCAATTAAGTCTTTATCATCAACCTGTGGTATTTTTATTATGTAACCATTTACATATCCCCACATAAGCGCTATGGAAACGATAAAATAAGGTTTTTGAAAAATCCTTTTTATACACTTAAGAATCATAAAAAGCGGATGATATCCGCTAATATAATTTGCCCTTCCATTCTTCGTCCAATTACCCCATGTTCCATCAGCCACTCCGGTACTTCTGTGATGACTTATTTTTAATTCGGGATAACTCCTCGTCTCCCACCCATTCATATTAGCCTTCACTTCATCAAGAGTGTCCCACCCGGGTGCTTTAAGAAGACCACCGATATCGTCCCAGCATTTTGCCCTGTATATCTTTGTAGCACCTCTAACATGAAAAATAGGGTCTCTTTCATATATCATTCTTCCATCAATTATGTTGTAAATCCCACCACCGCATATTCCGAGTTTCTGATTTTTTTTGAAATTCTCAAAACATTTCTCGAAATATGTATCGCTAAAAGTTAAATCACCATCCAATTTAACAATGAAATCCCATTCTTTAAACTGCAAATTATTAAAAGCATCATAAAAAGCCTCAATTACACCTCCACCTGCTTTGCGAAAACCTCTATCATGCCTGTGTATTGTTTTAATCCATCCGTATTGATTTGCATATTCGTCAATTATCATGGCAGTATTATCTGTCGATCCGTCATCAACAATAATCCATTCAATGGGTCTTATCGTCTGTGAAATTACCGAATTGATGGTTTTCTCAATGTATTCTTCTTCGTTCCGAACGGGTGTGATTATGACGTATTTTATTTTTTTATCCATGTTCAATGGTACTGATGAAAACTAAAGTGAGCTAAAGTTTTAAAGTGATCTTAAGTGACTAAAGTTATATTAAATAAAATTCATATAAATTTGACCTCACGCAAAGACGCTAGCTCGCAAAGGTTAAAGCACTTGACTCCCCAGTTAAATATGCTCCCCTATGGAACTTATTGATTCCATGTGGCAAACCCTTAAGGAACTGCTTATGCATTCCATTGGGCAAATCCCCGTGGAATAACTTGTTCCACGGGACAAGCTGGACAAATTTACCAGGTTAATTAAGTTGATTAGTGATTGAGGATAATTTCCTTTTGAACATCTTAAAAATACATTGTGGCTTATTAAGCCAATCATAGCCACCTTCAAGCTTTGCTTTGAAAAATATGATGTCATCACAAGAATTTACGGGTATTCGTTTAGCAAAACAGATATCATCTTTTCTAGAAGTCGTTCCTATTCTAGTACTCACACTATATTTGTAATCACATTCGCGGAGAATGTCTTTTAAATATTTTCTAAATTCATTATCTTCCTCTGGAAATGCGAACGGATAAGAGAAAGAGTCTATTACTTCTCCAAGCTTATCCTCGATGGTTTCCTTGGAATGCCTGATTTCATATTCAATTTCCTCTTTCTTTATAGATTTAAGTTGTGGATGCGTAACCGTATGAGAGCCAAAGTTTATGCTATTATTATTCAATTCTCTTACCTCATCCCAACTGAGATGCTCTTTCTCATTAAGTCTTGATCCATTATTGTTAATAAATTCTGTTGGTAAAAATACCGTAGCAGTAAAGTTATATTTCTGTAGAACAGGAAATGCCTGTGTATAAAAATCACGAAATCCATCATCGAATGTTATGACTACGTACTTGAGTTGACGAGTTGATGAGTTAAGGAGTTGAGGAGTTTTCTTAAGTATATCTACAATATCTTTAAGACTTACAACTGAGTAGTCATTTTCATGGAGATATCTCATATGTTCGTTAAAAATATCAGGGGATGTATTGACTCTATAATATGGGTGAACTCCATTTTCACTCTCATTTGAGATACTGTGATACATTAAGATAGGAATACAATCATCTCTTTGTGACCGTCTAATTCGACTGATAGGGTAAAAGAAATATAGGGTAGCTATACGGTCGATACGGAGCATTTTATAAGTACAATATAGAAATTTAAGAATTCAGGGATTAAAGTACAATGATTCAGGAATTAAAGAATTCAGGGATTTAGGAATTATGGATTTTAGAGATTATTCCATTCATCTACAGAAATGTCTCGATTAAGCTTTTCTTTAACTTGCTTTAATAGCATTTTCATCTGTGGAACTGAGAATTCTCGATTTGTAGGCACAACCTGTTTTTAGGATCCGTATCTCATGATTCCATGCCTGCTGCCTGCCTCAATATCACTGAATCCAAGTTTCTTAAGTTTCATCATAAAATCCCTTCTCTTGCATGGCACCCATTTATGCAACTATAGCTTCCTTTAGATTTAAGTTGATTCCTTCTATAACAGGTATTTTATCGCGATGTCTCAACCCATTGATTAGCCAATCTTCTAAAGCGAAGTGAAGTTCTTTTTGACATTCATAAAGAGTACTTCCGAAAGCAATGGTTCCTGAAAAAGCTGATATTTTTCCACAGTAAGATCCATCTTCTAGTTTTTCGTATTCAGCCTTGCTCATTGCCCTCTCGATATATTGTGTAAGCATTGTTAACCTCCAAAGTTTATGGTTGAACTTCCTGAAAATATCTTAGAAACACGAAAACACCGCGTTATACATCCTTTTCGAATCCTGTTGCAAGGTGTAAAGGCGAAAGCATTAGCTAGATGCTTGATACTGAATTCTCGTTTTGGCTTTGTGCCAAAGTTGCACAGATTTAATAAAATTGGTTAGCATCCTGCCAAGGTGGTTGTATTAAGGTTAATTTAGGAATTCAGGGGTTTGTATGGTTCAGCGTTCTGGGTTCGGCGTTCATAGTTACAATAAAAAACACGAAATGCGAACCTATTTATTTTCAAAAAATATCTTTTCCTCAAGCCCTGATTGGCGTACCATACTCCGAAACGTTTTTATGTCAAAATCCTTCTTATTATCCAGCACAGTAACCCTTCTCTTTACACCATTTATAACAGCTTTAAACTGTTGATGGCTACCCTTTTGTCCCACAAATACGAATTCGGTACTGCAAATTTTCTCGTTCTCATTTCCAGCTCTTTAGAAAATTCTTTATTATCCACAACTCTAGGCACTTTAAAATTTAGTTCATTTTAGTCACTTGAATAGAAGAGTCTTTACAATTAACTTAAGTTGAAATTCATTCAAGCTTTCCAAGAAACTTATTAGCCAATAAGCAATTAACCTTTTTTATCAATGTAATCAACCTATCAACTTATTGACTATTCATCAATTCTTATAATTACCTACCAGTTTATCTACGATATTGAGATAGATATTTTCTTTTACTTCCCAGCAATTGCTTTCCATGTATTTTAGTGAATTTTCAACAAGCTGATCACGTAATACTTTATCTTTTACAAGCAAAAATATTTTCTCTCCCAAATCTCTTTCATCGCCAGATTTGAAAAAACTCACCAAAGACTCATCAAAATAAAATTGATCTATTTTAGTATTAGAAGCAATCACCGGAACTCCGAGACCCATAAATTCAAATATCTTTGTACTGAAAGCCTCATTACCAAAACCATCAGCTCTTTTGGGAACTATTCCTAAATCTGCAGTCGCCATACAGTTTGCATTTTCTTCAACTGGCAGATAATCCTTAAAAAATATCCGTTCTTCAAGTTTCAAATGTGCAACTAATTCCATAAGTTCGCCCACCTGGACACCACCTCCACGGATATGGAACTCTAACTCCGGAATATTATCACAAATAATGCCAAAAGCCTTAATTGCAATATCAAGTCCCTGGTGCCAATTTAGGGTACCAGGGTACATGATCAGAAACTTATCTTTCCTTTTCTTTTTCTCTCGTTTGAAAAAAACACTTGAATTCGGATAGTTTAGGATTGTTGTACATTTTCCCTCATCGACAGATCTGGTGATAAGCTTACTCCGCCATAAATCATTGGAAACGATAACATGATCAGCAAAGGCGGCAGACAGTCTTTCAACCATAACTAAGAGTTTATAAGTTAGAGAATTATTTCCCACCTTAAACTTATCCACATAAAACTCAGGGACAATATCATGTATGTCCAAAATAATTTTTGATCCTGCTATCTTTGGAATAAATGCTGTAAATACTAAAAAATCGGGTATATTGTGGATATGTATCATATCATACTTTTTAAAAACGTATTTTCCAGTTAACACAGTTGACGCCTTAATATAGAACAGAATAATCTTAAACAAATACATATATTTTGAGGTTTCTTTATGAGATCTCTTTTGCACTCGAAATACTCCAACACCATTTACTTTGTCATAACGTGGTTGATCTTTTACCCCCAGACAAATTACATCTACTTGGCCTCCACGCCTGGCTAGTGACTCTGCATATCTTATAACTCTATTATCAGATTCATAGTTTGTATATGCTACCATACAAAACTTCTTCATACCTTTATCACTACCTTTTTCTTGACATTTTTTATTTGTAATTATTTCCCTTAAATTAGTGGATTGCATTTTGCAAAATCCAGCCATATGTTTAGGCAATACATGCCAGTATTGATCTTTATATCTCTTTTTAATATATTTAAGAAGCTCAACATAATATTCTATTGGATATTCTTCAATGTTCCGTTTTTTTTCCCCTAAATTCATATAATCAGGATGAGTATTTAAGAGCACCATTCCACCCTTCTCAACAATCCAGTCCAGCTTTCTTTTCCAGATATCTATTGTATTCTCTCTCATAAATAAAAACAGTGTAGAATCTTGTGGGAGTGTATATGGAAGTTCTATATAACTATTGTGAGTCAAGTTGCTTGTCACCAGGAATGGGAAAATTGTTTTCATGCCTTCTGACTGTGGTTCAAATGGGTCTGTATCGAATGTTGAGGAGTCGTATTCTATATTTAAACCATGAATCCAATCCAGGTTGTTATGCATGGATGGAGAACGAAAACCTACAGAATTCCATTCCTTTAAATAATGGTTAATTTTTATCGCTCGTTTTTGAAATGTCTTTTTGGACTTATAAAGCTTTCCGTCATGATACAATCCATGCACACCTACTTCAAACCCGTTATCCGTAAGATAGTGACGGAGTTCTTTAGATACTTTGTGTCGTTCAGGCACAAAATTAAAGCATGAATGAAAGCCTGATTCCATCTCTAATTCTGCTAATTTACGGCAATTATCCTGGCCCTTTACCGTCTCAACATCGTGTGTGAGTACAAGCGCGAATTTCTTTCCCTCCGGCCAGCCTGTCCAGCCTTGAGGCGGATTTCCCGCCTTTTCATCTATGGGCCAGACGGCTGAGCATGCCCGGCGTTTTCTTTGAACATACATTCTGCGAAGGCCTATCTGCAGGCGTCTCGGGATGAAAGGTTTAAGACTATAGTAGAGGTTGTTGATAAGGTTCATGGTTCTTGGTTCTTGGTGCTTGGTTATTGGTTATTGTTTTCTTTATTGAATTTATCAGTCTATAATGATTACATTCAGAATTCGGTGTCTCTGCAATATCAATAACACCAACTGCAAAGTCTACAGTTTTTTGCCAAACCTCTAAATTATGAAATGAAACAACGAGAATAATCGTTCAGAAGTCAACATTTTCATCCACAGATTACGCAGATTGACGCAGATTTTTTGTAAGGGTTCCCCAGTGAAATTGGTTTCACATTTCACGGGGCAGGCAATCAGAGAATTCAAACCCTTTTACCCAATACTCTCATGCTTCAAAGGATTAATTACTTTGAAATTCATACGCTCAGCCACTTTGCACAAATTTTCGTCAGATGCTACGAAAACCCAGACCTCATCATAAATCATGCTGTATGTCCCTAAATGCAATGCATCAAGGGTCCTCAGCCCATGGGCTTTACCATGCCCCCCTCAATAAACGTTCTGATTCCTTTATTACTGAATGGGTCAGAGGTTCGACATTGAAAAGTGTCATCTGCTCCTCAAATGCTTCTATTGCCACCTCTAATCGGCCTTCATCAATCTCCCTGTTTCTAAACCTCCTGAACACTTGGGGTTACCTAATCTATTGACAAACTTCATACCCATGTTAACTTTTCAACAGACACAAATTATAAAGTTAAGTAGTCTCCCCAGTGGAATAATTGGTTCCACCCCAGTTAAACACGCCTTGCATTTCACAGGGCAGGCGGGATAAGTCGCGTTCCATAGGGCAGGCGCGAAATATGCTAAATTTACTTCTTAATTCACTTCCATCACGTTTCTAATTGCCTCAATCATATCCTTCAATCCCTCATCCGTAGTTTTAGCTGATAATCTCTTTTTGCCTAAGAAGCCTAATGTATTCTTCATACGTTAACGGACAATCTACTAATTCTTTAAAATTTTTTTGAGATAGTTTCAATTGCCCTCTAATTTTATTTTCTATCTTTTTGCTGATATCTCCCTTACCATGAGAATAATGAACCCTTAATATTTTTTTACCGTTCACTACTAACCATCCATAATAATGCCCAGTAGATCTGACACTCAAATTTAGCTTCTTAAATATTTTTCCGACTTCCCTTTTCTTCATCTGTCCTCAATAACTTCCACTAAGAAGGCTAACCATTTCCCGGGTAATCTGCCTAAATTGTCTTTATCTTCTTTTAGGTCTTCATAAACAGAAACAATCTCCTTACATAAATTGTTAATTGCTTCATACTCTGTATCAGCATAGGCAAAAGCTTCTATATCATCAAGAGACGCTATAACTTTATCTTCTTCTATTTCAATCGTGATGTATATTGGCTTTGTCAGAATATAGCTTGGGCTCTGCAGGGTATTTAAGGCTATTATCTTATAGTGACCCTCAATAGCATTTACTAATCTTTTAGAAAGGGTTTTGTATTGTTCTTCTGTTAAAATATCAATCTTCATTTTTTATCTCCTCTTTACATTTCAGATTTTGGGACGCGAAAGCCTTCCAGAAGAGGGTCAATTCTTTATCTTTGACATTTCTCACACTCATAGCCGTAGTTATAACAATTTATTCATTCTTAAATAAATCTTCGATTTTTTCGCAGCCAATTACCTTTTCTCCTAACGCTTCTAATCCTTCTGATGTTTTTATTTCAGATAAACGTTTATTGATATCAGATGGCAATGCACCCCACTTACTTTCTATCAAACGAATTAATAGTGTTTTTTCTCCTTCTATCTTGCCTTCCATCTTGCCTTTTATCTTGCCTTCCATCTTGCCTTTTTCAATTAATTTTAATGCAGTTGTCATACTTATTTCACCTCCCTTCTCTGATATCTCTTTATATAGTATTTACAACCTTATCCACCTCTATTTCGGTTGAACCATATAGATACCTGATTACACTTTCTAGAAACTTTAACCCCTCTTCCTCTTCAAAATACTGTCTGCCTATTTCAAGGAAACCCTTTAAATTTCTCTCCAACTCTCTTTCATTGAAAATATTCCTCATAATCAACAAAGATATCTCAAGAGAAATTCTTCCAAATACCTTCTCTTGCACGGCACCAACTTATACACCAATAGTTTCCTTTGGATTTAAGTATTTAAAATTTTTCAGTTTAAAAACCATGTTGTGGTTCTTTCCGGGTTATTTGTTCCATCTGTTTAATCTGTGGATCTTCTTATCCTTCGTGTTAGAGAATTACTTTTTTTGTCCACAGATTACGCAGATTGACGCAGATTTTTTATCACGCCAGGTACGCCAGGAAAATAAAAATACTAACCACGAAGCTAGAAACAAATTCAAAGGCGGAAATGATAAAAAGCAGAAAAAAAAGGGCTAAACCGCGAAATATGCTAAATAAACGAAATTATTAACGAAAAATTCCCAATTGAAAAAACATGGCATCTAAGATTTTATCTTGCCGTTCTACTGAATCAATCGTGCCAAGTTGCTCTATCAACCGCTTTTTGTCCAATGTTCTGATTTGATAACATAAGACGATGGACTCTTTTGTTAGTCCTCCTACGCCATTTGGAATCAGTGCTTCATTTGGGTAAACCTTCCTGTCAACTTTTCTTGAGGTTATCGGAAGCACATTTACAACAGGTAATAACTGATTGATTTGGTCTTCGCTAATTACCACAACTGGACGAGTTTTACCTTGCTCTGAGCCAATGGTTGGATCAAGATTAGCAAGGTAAACATTCCATCTAAAGAAATCCTTTATTACTGCCACTCCTCTAAGTCAACGTATTTTAAATCTTCAGATACCTCTTTTAAATCACTCAAGAAAAACTTATCCTGGGTCGCATTTTTAAGTTCATTGATTTTATTATTATAGTCTTCTGTCTTATTGCGGAAAAATATAATAATCTCAACAGGATCATTTTCCGGAACATGATCAGGGATCTTGATCCGAATTTCATGATTCTTAGGTGTTCTTACAATTTGCTTGATTGCTTCCATTTTTTACCTTTTTTGGGTTTGGAATTTATTGATACTATATACTTGATAGAAACTAAAGTGACTAAAGATGTTTCCACAGATTACACAGAGTAACTTCCAAATTATAATCCACAGATTTTACAGATTAAAAACCATGTTGTGGTTCTTTCCGGGTTATTTGTTCCATCTGTTTAATCTGCGGATATTCTTATCCTTCGTGTGAGAGAATTACTTTTTTTGTCCACAGATTACGCAGATTGACGCAGATTTTTTATCACGCCAGGTACGCCAGGAAAATAAAAATACTAACCATGAAACTCGAAACAAATTCAAATGCGGAAATGGCAAAAAGCAGAAAAAAAAGGGCTAAACCGCGAAATATGCTAAATAAACGAAATTATTGATAGTTTACATGGGCAATTCTTTAGCCATGAAACTTCTAACGCTCATTTTATCAAACCTAATACCTTTTGCCTTTTGCAATACCTTGAGTACATGAGTGATGATAGTAAATACTGAATTCTCGATGTTTAATGCTAGTCATAAAATACGAAATGCGAATCTATTTTTTTTCAAAAAATATCTTTTCATCAAACCCTGATTGACGGACCATACTCTGAAACGTTTTTATGTCAAAGTCCTTCTTGTTATCCAACACTGTAACCCTTCTCTTTACACCTTTTATAATGGTCTTAAACTGTTGATGGCTACCCTTTTGTCCCACAAATACAAACCCATATCTCTTTAATACCTTTTCAACTTCTTTACTTGTGATGTTAACTCTTGGCACAAGCTTTCTCACTGAATTCGTAAAATTCTGAAGGGGCAGATGATCTCAATAAAGATTTAAACCTTTGATAATATTCTTCGATTACCTTATCAGGAACATGTCTTGGAATAAAATCATCCTCCTCATTATCCTTTATAACGGACTCAAGATAACCTTCTACAGCCTCTTTAAGATTATTTCTTGCTTCTTTTAATGTCCCACCCTCTGTTGCTATATCAAGCTCAATGCATATTGCAGTATACTGGTCATCACTCTTTTCAATAATTCCATGGAATATCATTTCCATTTTTAGCCTCTCCTATTTAATACAAGATATACATTTATTTTCCCACTTTTAAAAGTGAATAAAATTAGTTAAACAGAATTTAAAAAAACAATCTCACGCTAAAAGCCACTGAGAAAAGTGATCTAAAGAGGTTTCCACAGATTACGCAGATTAACGCAGATTTTTTTTCACGCCAGGAACGCCAGGAAAATAAAAATCACTAACCATGAAACTCGAAACGAATTCAAATGCTCAAATGACAAAAACAAAAGCATTAAACCGCGAAATACGCTAAATAATCGAAATTATTAAGAGGTTCCACTGGGCGGGCGCAAAGAGATACAGATTTATGTATTTAAAAATTTCAGTTTAAAAACCATGTTGTGTTTTTTCCGGGTTATTTGTTCCATCTGTTTAATCTGTTTAATCTGCGGATTTTCTTATCCTTCGTGTGAGAGAATTACTTTTTTTGTCCACAGATTACGCAGATTGACGCAGATTTTTTATCACGCCAGGTACGCCAGGAAAATAAAAACTAACCACGTAACTTGAAACGAATTCAAATCTTCAAATTACAAAGATTAGAAACAAAAGGGTTAAACCGCGAAATATGCTAAATAAACGAAATTATTAAGAGTTAGGTTACAGGGGTTAAAGAGATGGTTTACCTTATTTTATGCCAAATCTAAAATCCTTATAATTTTATCTTTGTCGATACCTGCCTGTCTTAACATTTCATGAAATAACCATTGAGGAATATCACTTCCATGTTTATGGCTGATTCTTACTCTCAAAATTGCACCGTTTGATAAAGTTTTCCTCCATGTTTCATGTTTTTTTGAACGGACTTTTTCAAAACCTAATTGTTTTAGTACTAGTGTAAACTGGTTATACGTGTACGAAGCCATGTTTTATTTCGATGAGCATTTTCAATTCCCAGTCGGTTTTACATAAAGATATTGCCTTGATATACGGTAAATGATGCGCTCTGTTTGGACTTTTAGAATATAATTCAATATCTCCCATATATTCTTCAGCATAATCTTTTATGGCTTCAATCATATCATTAATCGCTTCTTCAGGAGAATCCATTTCGGTTACAATATCCAATTCAGGACAAAAGGCACAATATTCCATTCCTTCCTGGGCTAATAAAATAGAAAGTCTCCCTTCCTTTATCATGATTCTTGGCTCTTCCATAAATAACCCTCACTTCCTGCTATGGTAAACGTATTTAACAAAAACTATTTCATCTTCACGATCTAAGCGTATTCTGCGCAACTCTTTCAATATTGCAACCAGGTCCCGCCAAACTAACTGTCGGACAAGCTGGCGAGGACGGAATGTGACTAAAGAGGCTTCCGCAGATTACGCAGATTTTTTATTTTTTCAGCAACCATTATCTGTTGTTCATGAGTGAGTTGTGGATACATAGGGAGTGAAAGGATTTCTGAAGCTGCTTTCTTGCCATTTGTTGTTCAACTACAATTCCTTAATCCCCGAATTCTTAAATCTGTTCCATCTGTGTAATCTGCGGATTAATGCTTTTAATTCTTATTTTCAAATACATCAGCCGGTAATTCAAATTTTTCTATTAAGTCATTAATGGCATAAGATAGAATTGTTGTCTTCTTTCCATGAGACTTAATAGGATATGATTTCTTTGTTTCGGGATCATAAAATTTCGGATGCCTTCCTTTGCCGGTCACAAATATTATGTCATATTTTTTTAATGCTCTGATTACTTTTCGTAATTCCAGATTTTTAGGCATATGTTACTTCAGCAGTTAATTGTTCAAACTTCTTTGGAGACTCCATTATTATTGATTTAGACAACGATCTTTTAAAGCTCTTATTAAGTTGTTTGGTTTCCTGTTCATTAAACATTCTCCAATACATATTATGTGCGGGATCATAGATATTTGCTGTGTTAGAGTTTTCTATTGCCGTCAGAATGTACTCTTTAATTGACTCTGCTAGAGACTTTAATGCATCCGTTTCGTTTTGTCCATGTGAGGATACGGTAAAATCTAAACAACGAGTAACATATAGGTTATCTTCCCTGGTCAATAAAACATGTAGTTCGGGGCTTACCCATAACTCCCCAATTTTTATTTTAATTCTCAAAGCCTTTAATGTTTTCATAGCCCTCTCCAAAAAATTAATATTTTGTACGTTTTTATTTTAATACTCTTATATAGCATTGTCATACCATGTTTTTAATAGCCAGTTGCACGCAAATTTTTTTTTGCTCTCATCCACAAAGCACCTTGCCTTGTTCAAGAACCTCACATTCAAGAGATGCATGCACGCTACGATATTTATCATAGTCATAGACACATCCATGTTTTAAGTGTCTAAAGAGGTTTCCACAGATTACGCAGATTTTTCATCACGCCAGGTACGCCAGGAAAATAAAAATCACTAACCACGAAACTCGAAACGAAATTTAAATGTTCAAATGACAAAAAACAAAAGTGCTAAACCCGCTAATACGCGAAATATGCTAAATAAACGAAATTATTAAGAGGTTACAGGGGCAATTCTTATTACCATATTTCTACCCCATATATTTATAAAAAAGGTTGCCAAAAACTTTTAGTATTGGGATTGGAGTTTTATTAAATACTTTATTGTGAAAACCGGAGACCAATGAACTCTCTTTAACAAATTTGTTATCTTTTAAATCATATTTATAATATTTTATCATATGTTTAGCGGCACCCCACCCATTTTTAAATCGCACAAGGCCTTTGTGTTCTAAATTGGTTTTACCGAAGCAAAACTCTTGATATCCATTCCGGCAGTACCATTTTATGGCCTCCCACATAACAATGTTGTTTGGCCTGAATCCCTGATATTGTATATCCGAAGCGCCATATTTATATATTGCCTTTTCTCCAAAATGAAAATAAACGGCACCTGCAATAATTTTCTTTTTATATGAAGCAAGCAAAACAAAACCAAGATCCCTTGAAATAATATAGTCATATATGTTTCTAAAAAAAAAGCAGGCTGAGGTGGTAAACCATGCATCTTCCTCGTCAAACAGTTTAATCTGTAAAATTCATTTATTGATGCCAATGTATTACAAACTTCCACTTTTATATCTGCCTTGATCGCCTTCTTTATGTTTCTCCTGGTACTATCCCTTAAATTGGAAAATATCTGATCTTCACCTTGTGACAGATCTAACGTGTGTCCGTAGTAATATGAAGAAAGAGGTGATTCCTGAAAGAGCCACTCTCCACCTTTTATCTCAATAGATTTCCAACTACTCTTCTTCCCGTATTCAATTAAATAATCAAACACATCATTAATATGACTTCCCTCTGCAACAATAGGATCAACGTAATCAGCAAATGGTAGTGATACACCTTTCTTTCCTGCTATAAAGTTTTTTACTTCCATAATTGGCATTAAAACCAATAATTTATTTTCTTTAATTAATGTAAAGTAAAGAGGCTTAAAGTTGTATGATTCATGAAGTACCCTCGCCCAGCTTGATGAATGAAAGAAGGAATAATCTGGGTTTGAAAGTAATAGATCGTCCCAACCGGGATATGTTATGGGGTTTATTATTTTGAGGTTCATATTCATCCACAGATTACGCAGATTGACACAGATTTTATGGATTTTTATTATTAAAAATCAACAGGCAAGTTTACTTCCTTTTTCCATTTTATATTTCTATTAGCAAACTCAATACTTAGGGCTTCTTGATAAACGGCTTCCAGAAAACCGGCCCCTAGAGATTTATGAACCTCCATGGCAGCACCAATTATTTCATGTGTTTGTGGATCTTTCCGGGTTATTTGTTCCATCTGCGTTAATCTGTGTAATCTGTGGATATTCTTATCCTTCGTGTTAGAGAATCACTTTTTTTGTCCACAGATTACGCAGATTGACGCAGATTTTTCTTATTATTCTTATTAAAAATAAATCGTTTAAAACCCAGGCTGCTTGCGCCAAAGTTAATCAGTAAACCTGTCTCCAAGCCTGTTGCTTTTAAGTAATTGATAATTTGTGACTCTTCTTTTCCACTAAGTTCACTTAATGCTTTCAACTCCACAATTATTTTTTCGTAACATAAAAAGTCTGCTCTATAACTTGTTGAAAGTTTTACCTCTTTATAGTAAACAGGCAAGTCCACTTCTTTTTTAAATTGTATATTTCTATTAGCAAACTCAATGATTAGTGCCTCTTGATAGACTGCTTCAAGAAAACCGGCTCCTAGCACATTGTGAACATCCATGGCAGCACCAATTATTTCATGTGTTCGTGGATCTTTCCGGGTTATTTGTTCCATCTGCGTTAATCTGTGTAATCTGTGGATATTCTTATCCTTCGTGTTAGTGTATTACTTTTTTTGTCCACAGATTATGCAGATTGGCGCAGATTTTTCTTATTATTAAAAATAAAATTCACCTTCGCGGGAAGCCGCCCGAGTTATATAGTCTTCGCGTGAGGAAAAAACTCTTTTATTTTCTCCGCAACCTGTATCTGTTGATCATGGGTAAGTTGTGGATACATAGGTAGTGAAAGGATTTCTGATGCGGTTTCTTCAGACACGGGGAAGTCTCCCTTCTTATATCCCAGTTTTTCATAGGCTTTTTGCAGGTGAAGCGGTACCGGATAATGGAGTCCTGTAGCAATATTGTTTTCTGATAGATGGTGTTGGAGTTCTTCTCTGCTTTTTGTTCGTATGACGTAAAGGTGATAAACAGCCTTTGACCATTCTGGTTCATGGGGAGTCTTTATACTATCAATCTCGCTTAGCAGTTCGTTATATCCATTGGCCAATTGCTGCCGCTTCTCATTCCATTCAGACATGTGTCTGAGTTTTATCTGTAAAATACCTGCCTGTATCGCGTCAAGCCGGCCATTATACCCTTCTATCTCATGATGATATTTTTTTGTCTGGCCATGGTCACGTAGCTGTCTGATTTTTCCGGCTATTTCTTCATTGTCTGTAGTTACAGCCCCAGCATCTCCAAACGCGCCCAGGTTTTTCCCTGGGTAAAAGCTGAATGCTGATACCAACCCCATCGAGCCCGCAACTTCCCAATTCTCCGTTTTTTTAGATTTGTATTGAGCACCATGTGCCTGACAGGCGTCTTCAATAACAACAAGATTGTATGTTTCCGCTATCTGCAGAATAGGATCCATATCAGCAATCTGACCATAAAGATGCACTGGGATTATGGCTGTTACCGGTTGTCTGGTTTTAGCGTTTAAGAGTCGATGAGTTTTATTATCAAAGCAGCATTTGGTTTCAAGATATTCTCTTAATTTCTCAATGTCAATATTGTAAGTACTTTCATTAATGTCAACAAAAGCGGGTAAAGCACCTGCCTGTGTTATGGCCTCTGAAGTGGCAATAAAGGTGTTGGGGACGGTGATCACTATATCACCATCATTTACTCCAGCAGCTATCAATGAAAACCTGAGAGCGTCTGTTCCGCTATTAAGACCTACACAATATTTTGCATTGCAAAATGCAGCAAAGTCCTTTTCGAAGTTTTCCACCATAGGCCCACCTATGAAGCCGCCTGTACTCAGGGCTTTATTAAAAACGGCCAGGAATTCCTCTTTTAGTTCCAGATGAGGGGTGATGAGGTCTATAAATGGTATTTTGTTCATTTCTTCTCCTCAGATTACGCAGATTACACAGATTTTTTATCTTTAAATATAAAACGTTTAAATTCTAAACTACTTGCACCAAAATTGAGAAGTAAACCTGTTTCCAGGCCTGTTACTTTCAAATAATTTATAATTTGGGACTCTTCTTTTCCACTAAGTTCACTTATAGCTTTTAACTCAACAATTACACTTTCGTAACATAAAAAGTCTGCTCTATAACTTGTTGAAAGTTTTACCTCTTTATAGTAAACAGGCAAGTCCACTTCTTTTTTAAATTGTATATTTCTATCAGTAAACTCAATGCTTAGGGCTTCTTGATAAACGGCTTCCAGAAAACCTGCCCCCAGCACTTTGTGAACATCAATGGCAGCACCAATAATTTTATGTGTTCGAGGATCTTTTTGGGAAATCTGTGCCATCTGTGAAATCTGCGGACTAATGTTTTTAAATCTTTCTTATAAAACGAGCGGGGTTTCCTGCAACTATGGAATCTGGGGGAACGTCTTTGGTCACCGTGCTACCGGCACCGACAATGGAGTTTTCGCCAACGCTTATATTTGCGAGAATCGTAGCGCCAGAGCCGATAGAAGCGCCCTTTTTTACCAATGTTGTCTCCACATTCCAATCTTCTTCACTTTTCAACTCTCCCTCTTTGTTTGTTGCACGAGGATATTTGTCGTTTATAAACATAACACCGTGACCTATAAGTACATTGTCTTCTATAGTCACGCCTTCACAAATGAATGTATGGCTCTGTATCTTACAATTTTCACCAATTTTCGCGTTCTTTTGTATCTCAACAAAGGTTCCTATCTTTGTTTTATCGCCAATTTCACAGCCGTAAAGATTTACAAAATTACAAATTTTTACATCTTTCCCCAACTTTACGTCATCAGCAATTGTAGAAAATTTCATTTTATTTTTAATATTTTAAGCCATGAGTCCTGAATCATAAGCCACCATCTAACAATGGTTTAGTTAAATCGCTACCTTTCCACCGCCATTTGACAATGATTTTGAGGATGCCTCCAGGATTTCAACTACTTTCAAACCTTCTTTGCCACATGAATCGGGTTTTAAATCGCTTTTTATACAATCCAAAAAGTGCTGACATTCCGTTTTTAATGGTTCGGCCTGTTGGATAAATGGAGCATGCATATCGCCGTAGTGGTAAGAAAATTGGAACTCTGCAAATGTGTCATAATGTGGAGGCCTTTCTACTCTTTTGTCATATACCTTAATCTTTTCATTTGGTTCTAAATCGTCGTAAACGAGCATTTTCTTAGTACCGACAAACTTCGTCTCTCTTACCTTGTTAGGATCAAGCCAGCTACTCTGGATAGTGGCAAACCCACCATTCTTGAAATCGATTGTCATATTTGTAATGTCTGCAATATCTTTAGTGATATGTGCCTTACCCTGACAATTTACGTGTGTGGGCTCATCATCCAGAACATAGAGGATAATGGATATCTCATGCGGCGCAAGGTCCCAGGTAACGTTAATGTCTTCCTGGTAGAGCCCCAGATTCAAGCGTCGTGAGCCAATATACATAATATCACCTAGATCACCTCTTCTAATAATTTCCTTTATTTTACGTACCGGTGATGAGTAAATGAATGTATGCCCAATCATAAGTTTCAACCCATTCTTCTCTGCTAGAGCGATCAACTCTTTACACTCCTTTCCAGAACGAGCCATGGGCTTTTCTATGAAAGTATGTTTATTTGCCTGAAGACTTTTCCTGGCCATCTCAAAATGGAATCTAACCGGTGTTACAATAAAGATCACATCTATATCTTTATTGTCGACTAAATCATCATAATTGGTGGTTGTCTTGATGTTACCATAGAGCCCCTTCATATGGTTTAATCGCTTAACATCAATATCACATATCATCTCAACTTTACAGTCAGGAAGAGAATAGAGATTTCTCACAAGATTAGGCCCCCAATAACCACAACCCGCAACTGCAACTTTAAACATATTTACAAACTCCTTTCTCTTTATTTTTGTTTTCCTGCATACTATCTAAAACTTGAAGAACAATGGCAAAAGGAGTTTTGAGTATGATAATAACGTCTAACAAAAAGGATTCTTGTCTTGAATACCTGATGTCAAGCCGTATCATCTGTTCAAAAGTAAGTCTATTTTTCCCACTTACCTGCCACAATCCAGTAATTCCCGGTAAAGCATTAAAGCGCCCGTTATGCCAGCTCTCGTATTCCTCCTGCTCGTAAAGAACCGGTGGACGGGGGCCAATCAAACTCATTTCACCTCGAATTACGTTAATCAACTGGGGTAATTCGTCTATACATAATCGTCGAAACACCTTTCCAAAGGGAATTAAACTATTTAAATTATCCCGTTTGATCATAGGTTTGTTTACATTTCCGTCACTATGTTTTTCAGATTTTATTAGTCCAGCCACATATTTTTTATGAGCATTCGTACAATTTCCGACCTTCATACTTCGAAATTTCAGCATGATAAATGTCTTGCCCATATACCCCACTCTTTCCTGTTTAAAAAAGACAGGCCCTGGAGAGAGTATTTTAATTGATATGATCGTAATGAGAAAAAGAGGAGATGCCAAAACAAGAACTAAGACAGACACGGTTATATCAACATATCGTTTCCAAACGGGCATTTTGTAGTCGTAATTATTTTTTATTTTATACTCAAGTTTAACGTTATCGACAAAATCCTTCTCAGTCTGATCACTTATTGAATATGATTTATTTGAACTGGGGTTGCTCTGTTTAGTGTAACCATTATTTTTATCAGATTTATTTAAGTAGTTAGTTATATTATTAATATCTTTCCAATCAATTGGATAGATATAAACTTTAAAGGTAATATTTTGTCCCGTGGTAGAAATAAATTTCTCTTTTATATTTTTCGCGAAAATCGATGCACCTGCCCTATCAGTATTATTCAAACAGACACCAATGTGTTGATTGTCAATCATTCCAACTTCATCAATCATACGTGTCCCACGCTTATTAAATATCTTTATAAATAGCTCGATAGTTTTTTCGCTTTTTCCACTCAAGTCAAACTCCACAAGAGAAAAAACACTTTCACTTCTGTCGCATCTAACTCGTTCCCGCATAATAATACTCTTAAATTCATTTTCTGAATAAATATTGCAACGTAAATTCCTTGGGCGAGCATCACCATTCAATTTATTATGTTTCAAAAATGTGAATAATTTCATCGTTTTAATACCTAAAGCTTATAACTTTTAAAGTCTTTTATATATACATTCTGGAATATAATGCTTTCTTTTATTCAGAATTACACCAAGTATATTTCCACCATTATTTTTGATTTTTTCTTTTACTATATTTATTTTCTGCCACTTTGTGTGATCTGCCTCTACAACCATGACAACCCCATGCACTTTATTGGATATCGCGATTATATCAGAAGATGTATCTGCAGATGGAGAATCTATCAAGATATAATCAAATTTTTGTTTTAGTTCCTCAAAAATATCACTAATTTTGGGAGATCCAAAAATTGAAGTTACATAGTCCCCATTTAATGAAAGTTGTCCTACATATAATTTAGAATTACCGATCTGATGCAGTACATCGTTAATAGACCTACCATTACTAATAACTTCTGCAACTCCCCCCCTGGGTTTAATACCAAAGAATTTAGAATGGCAAGAGTTAGATTTGGCATCTAATAACAAAACGTTTTTATCAAGTTTGGAAGTAGAAATTCTGGCAAATTCCCGAATCACAGAGGAAGTGCCTTCTCCTCTGGATGAACTAATAAACTGAATAATCTTGTTCGGAAATTCAGAAAGAAGAGAATTGATGTTTTGATAAAGGAGTATCATCTCATCTTCCATATCAATTTTTTTATGGACCTTTGCAGGAGACCGCTCGGCAATATTATCTGCAAAGGGTATCTCCTTTAATCCTTTCTGCTCCTGTCTGGCATGTTCCAAAGCTTTGTATATTTTACTCATAAATGTTTTTCCTTAACAACAAGACAGTAGCAACGTTCATATTTTACTACCATAACAACAAAAAGAATTAAACCGCGAAATATAGGAAATAGGCGTTCTTGGTTCTTAGTTCTTGGTTCTTGGTTCTGGATTCTAGGTTATTTTTTTTGCCGACTTTGATTGTAAGCCAGTAAATATTTTATGAAACCACAATATCCTCAAATCGATCTATCCTCATACCTTCTACTACTAACAAAACCAACGAAACATATGTTCAGCCCTGTCCAGTTAGATGAATCCATTCGGATGCTTCAGCGAATAACAGGCAGGTTTTTTGTACACCCTGAACCTTTGAACGGCAAACCCTGAGCGGCCGCTATATTTTAATACTAATATGTTAATCTGATTTAGACATCTCAGCATTTACGCGTTCTTCATAGCTGGATTTTAGCCTATCTAACGGTTGCTTCTCTTTTGCTCATTTTGTAACATAGTTTGCTGTTTCGTAATTTTCATCGATTGTTACGCCTTTAGAACCTAATACCTCTTTTGCTTTATCATCATGTATTTCACTATTTTTAGTTGAGACAATATTACTGCCGCTAAGATAGATATGAGGATTTGCAGGATTTGCTAACCTTTCTAAAATTGTAATTGTTGTAAAGTTCTTTTTAATCGGCTCTGCAGCTTCTTTTTCCAAATCAGGTTTTATCTCTTTTTCCTCGTTAAATGTTATACTTGTCTCTTGAAAAAGTTCTTTACTCTTTTCAATTGATAAAATTTTACTTTTTTGTGAATAGAACAAAAAAAGTACTAAGAATAGTGCAAATGCTATTGGTAAAGCGAACTCCCATCTCAAAATAGAAAATTTCCTCTTTCCCTCAAAATCAGCAATAACTTCACTGACTGTTCTGCCAGTAACCGGCCTTTGCTGATTTCCATATCCGGTAATTAGCGCATTGTCACAGAGGATATTTAAGATTCGTGGGGTACCTTTGGCTTTTTTAATAATCCGATTAATTGCGCCTTTTGTGAAAACCCAGGCGTCATCTGCACCAACTGTAGCTAATCGGTGCCTGATATATGTTATACTCTCTTGCTGAGTAAGTGGAGATAGTGTGCTTCTGACTGCAATGCGCTGTTTGAGCTGACGCAGGTTGTTTTGCTCAAGCATATTATCAAACTCAGGTTGCCCGATAAGTAATATCTGAACCAGTTTATCTGTAGACGTCTCCAGATTAGAAAGCATACGAAGATTTTCCAACGTTTCAAGGGGCATATTTTGTACTTCATCTATTATGATCACAAAATTATGACCTTTTTTGTATTCCTTTATCAATACCTGATGTAAACAATTTACCATTTCAAAGACTTCATCTGTCTCAAGAGTAATTTCCAGTTCGTCGAAAATAGTCTTAAGAAGGCCCTTGAAGGAAAGGTTGGCATTAATTATATAGATAGTTTTTAAGCTATTCTGATCAATCTCTTTAATATACGAACGCAGTATGGTTGTTTTCCCTACCCCAACTTCACCGGTTATTGCCATAAATCCTTTCCTATTTTCTACCGCGTAGAATATTGAGGCTAACGCCTCCTTATGTCCTTCACTTAAGAATAGAAACTCCGGATCCGGTGTCACATTGAAAGGTTCATTACTGAGTTTGTAAAAGTTCAGGTACATGGTATTAAAGTGAGTAAAGTATAATGAGCTACTTTGTACCTACAGATATAAAAAAATCGCAAGTAATTCACTGTATTAGTTCGTTTTAGTCACTTGTACAGCAGGCCTCTGCATGGCCATTAGCTCTGGCTCAACGTTGGTATTCTGGTGGATGGCTACGCAGCGCAATGAATGTATGCACAGCTCCGCCATCTCAGTTACATCTTAACTGTTCTCCAGGACAAACGCTATTTAGATCCTTCCACTTACAAATGGATTTAAACATTTATCCTCTTTTGACGAATGAGCTTGCTATAATTTGCCCTCTTCGTGGTTTTTTTACTTTTTATAATTTATGGATGTTAATACAGGTAATCCTAATTGTTTCTCTACATTCTCAACCGTCTTTATTGTGTCGTCCAGGTATTCCCGTATGTAGGCAATACCAACACTACCAACAAGGCCCAAAAGCAAACCCATTGCAAGATTACGTTTTTTTTTAGATTCTATAGGAAAAGCGGGTAAGCTGGCTGGCTGGAGGATAAGTACGTTAGAGATTCTGCTTGAATCAAGTGCTACAGATATCATAGATTGTTGGTAGCTTTTACGATACTGACTATACTCCTCTTTTGCAATGTCAACTTCTCGCTGCAAAGTCAATAAAACCGCTTCGTAATTACTTAATTTTTTCAAATTATTTTTTCTCTTTTCCAGAGACTTTTTCAAGAATTGTTTGTTTAAAAGCAATGCCTGGAGCTTTGCCTGTTCCTGTTCCAATTCAAGCTGTATAGCCTGGTAATTGGCATCAATGCCGGTGGTTAGTTCAGTATTAGTCTCCTGCTCTTTTAAGAGTTCGGCCTCTACAAAACTGATTTGTGAACGCAGTTCTACCAGTATCCTGGAATCATCTAAATACCTGTTGCCAAGTTCGACCTCCCTGAATTTAAGGTCAATGAGGCGCTGCTTCAATGAATCTGCCACAGGGTTCGACTTGCCAGTTACTTTGCTTAGTTCTGTGACCTCTGTACGTTCATCCAGGCTTTTTTCAAGCATGGCAATCCTTCCTTGTGAGGATATTATAAGGCCATCGGTCTCTTCTATATTCTGCTCCAGCCCACTAATCCTGGCTATACCTTCTTCTTTTTGCACTTCAATCGAGACAATTCCCTGTTTATCACAGTATTGTCTTAATTGTTTCTCTTTTTCTATCAATAAAGATTTGAACTTGTCAGACTGCTTTCGAAAGAATTTGGGCTGCGCCTCAGCTTTATGTATATCAATATGCCTATCGATATAAACGTCTATCAAATTCTCAAGCACGTCCCTGGCAATACGAGGGTCATGTGACTTGAAACTAATGGTAACAATCTGCTGTTTACCCTTTTCTGGAATGACCGAAAGATTTTCCAGTACCAGCCGCTCTGCCAGTTGGTCTCTCTGCTCCTGAGAATCTAAATCATCGCGCAAGACCGGAAGAATCGCTTCCTGCCCGACTAACTCAATAACACGTCCTAGAACATACCCGCTGGTAAGGATCGATATCTCGGCGTTTAAACCTCCTTCTTTAGCAAAAACTAAATTAGGCGCAAGCGCCGATTCATCCCACGATATATTTTCTCTGCCAGGCTTGATCAATATTTGTGCTTGAGATTCATAAATATCAGTTTCGATTGACAATACAATTAAAGTAGCAGTTACACTGGTTAATAAAAATACCAACAAAACTTTCCATTTATTTCGAAAGATAACAAAAAGGAAATTACGCAACACAAGCGAATTATCTTTTCCCCCGGTTTCTACCAACTCTAAATCTGCATGTTCTTCCAGTTGCATAATAGTTACCTTTTCTTTTAAGAAACTACTTTTTGTGATTTCATTGTTACGTTCATTTTCACTGTTGATTATCTGAAAGACCCCCCACTATTGGGCCTAAACCCTATAGTATTGGTACTTTTTAGCTTTTGAGTAGTGTTTGTTGCAGTAAACGATGGGGGCATTAATCCCGTAATGTATTGTGCTACAAAGTCATTCAGCTTGACAATCATTTTACGTGGTACAAATAACATATCGTTGGGGCCCAGAAAGTATGGATCACTTTCAGGTTTATAAAAAGCGTTTTCTAGATCAAGCAGTGACGCATAACGCTTTTCACCAATGTTTTGTATAAGCACGACATTTTTAGGTGCCGCTGTAGTCGTATCAAAACCACCTGCTATCATAATCGCCTCAAGGGCTGTCATATTACCATTAATAGGCAAAACACCTGGAGTTTTAACCGCACCGCCAATATAGACGCGCTGATCAGCCTGGGAACGAACTATCACAGTAAGAACGGGATCTTTTAAATGTTTCTCATAGAGTTTTGTAAGATGTTCGTCCAGCTTTTCAGGTGTAAGACCCGCTACCTGCACTTCATCTATCAACTGAAGCGAAATATTACCATCGTGCCTAACAGTCTGGATTTCATTTAATTCAGGCCAAAAGCGGTACTTTACTTCTATAACGTCACCCGGTCCGAGTGTAATCGTGGGACGTTCCAGTGGATGCAACGGGAACTCTGTATGCTCTAATTTCGGAATAGTATTCACTCCTAAGCATGAAGCAGTCATTAAACAGATAAGCATAAGACATACTATACTCTTAGCCGCAGATTTGTATTTATGTACTTTCCCTTGAAAATTTCTATTCATAAATATAACGCTTTCCATTAGTTACACAAGTTATTTAATAAAAAACTTTTTACTACCAATTTTCCGGAAGCTATTCTTCGATAGAGATAAACTTGTAGAGTATGTCAGCACAACATATGTCTCAAAATATTAAAATTTTCTATCTTATTATTGAGACTCGCACGGCTAATACCGAGCTTTCTGGAAGCTATGGTTTTATTCCAATTTGCATTTTTAAGCTCATTCTCGATTACTTTCCTTTCAACTGTTCTTAAGATGTTTTTGACGGAGCTACGAGTTGATTTCCTTCTCTCATGTTTTACTGAAAAAGCATTACTCTTCATATGTGGAGGAAGAAGCGTTGCTTCGATTTTATTATTTATACCAGATAGAATGATTAAACGTTCGACCTGATTTTTAAGTTCTCGAATATTACCCGGCCAATTATACGCTTCAAACAATTTTATTACCTCCTCGTCTACCTCCTTTTTTGCCGTATTACAGGTATCCGCATTAGTCTCTAAAAAGTGATATAACAATGGTATTATATCGTCCTTCCTCTCTCTGAGAGGAGGCAAAGTAATTGGAATAGCATTAATTCTATAGAAAAGGTCTTTTCGAAATAATTTTTTTTAACCTGTTCGTGTAATTTTTTGTTTGTTGCAGCTATAATCCTGACATCGACCCTTTGTAATTCAGTGCCTCCTACCTGGTAATACGTGCCATTTTCCAATATGCGCAAGAGGTTTGACTGGTTTTCTATACTCATATCTCCAATTTCATCGAGGAATAAAGTTCCCCCATCTGCAATTCGAAACAGACCTTTCTTATCTGATATGGCGCCTGTAAATGCACCCTTTACGTGCCCAAACAACTCTGAACTCAAAAGTGCATTATTAAATACTGAACAATTTTGAATAATAAATACTTTGTCCTTGCGGGGGCTATTATAATGTATGGCCGCTGCCAGCAGATCCTTGCCAGTTCCAGTCTCTCCTTCAATCAAAACTGTCGTTTCAGACCTCTCTAAAGTTCCCACTAAATCAAAAACCCTGGTCATTGCAGTGCTTTTGAAAATTATATTCTCATACTTTTCAAGATAGTGATTTTCCCGCAATTTTTCATTACTCTTATCTAACAGCAATATCTCATTTTGTATTTTAAAATTAACTTTGACAACTTCAACAATTAGTTTTAAAAAACTCTTTACATACTCTTCTGCAGAACCATTTAGAGGGACAATACTATCATAATTCCGATTAATTATTGTATCGTCAATCCCGAAGCTTTTTAATTTTATATAAATATTTTTATCAAGATTTTTTTTCTTAGACAATTTCAAGCCAGAAACAATTATAGTACCTACAAATTCCTCATCAACCATGATTGGGAAAATTATTGCATCTAAATCATTATAGCATTTCATAGAGAAACACCCATTGTGTGTGTCAACTTCCTTGAGACATGTACTATAAAATTGACGGCAACTTTCTGCACTTTCATTACATGAATGCATTAAATTACAAAAAGAATTTCTCATATGTCTTTTTTCGGATATGCAATTGTTATCTTTATCATAAAACAGTGTTACCATTCCCCACCTTTTATAGCCGATATAACAAATTGTTTCGATCACATGAGATTCTAATATCATATTCCAGTCACCATATATTTTTATTTACTGTAAGAAACATAACACTAAAGTTTGCGTACAATAATACAAACCGTTTGCTTTTGTCAACAAAAAAAATTTAAAAAGAGATTTCAGTTCATTCATTAGTGTACTTATCGACAACATTTAAGAAAAAAACAGCTAAAAATCTTGCACTCAAAGTGCATAGTTTCTCTTTAGAACATTAAAAAACAATAAAAAAAGAGAGAATCAGAGCTTTCTTTAGGGGTGCCATACCTTTTGAATCAGCGAAACTAACCCCAATTGTGGCATAAACGCGGAGAGGACCCCCTCTGTTTTCATACTCTGAAAATGATAGACAAGTAGGGTGCATTCCATGCACCGCTAACAACGTTGGATATGGCAATGGTGTTATATTTTAAACAAATACTTGATTATGCTGACATGTTTCTGGTGCGTAAAACGCACCCTACGATTTTCGTTTCCGGATGTAGAATGTTTTTGGTGGGCCCACCCTACAGCGACTTCCTTATAGTCGTTTTCATATTGTTCGTTAAAAATTACACGTTTTACCTTCCCTATTTATACCTTTTCCACGGACAAATTTATCATACACAAAAAAACAAAAAAAGAATTATAAGGAAACAGGAAGCCAGGAGATTGTTAACAACTTTAACGGAATTCTATTAGCAGCATAGCAATAATTGCTAACGCAAATGTTAAAATACAGCGTCATCCGGTCAGGTTTTCATACTCTGAAAATGATAGATGACAGATTACCTGAGGAATTGTATACTAGTATACTTTAGAGCAGACGAATAAACTCCATTCCAGAGAAGGATGTAGCCACATGCAATGCCACATATGGCACTGACAAACTATTAATATACTATAAACAGTATGCATGTTTTATGCGAGCCGTGTTTATGCGCAGGCTCTATATTTTATTAAAAATCTACAACAAACAACGCAGGAGGAGATAACTCTTGAAGATTCTGAAATTAAGTCTGGCATTTTTTGTTGTACAACTATTTTATCTGTATCAAATAAACGCTGAAAATTTAAACGCTGTACGTGTCATAGTAAATGGCGAGATAATAACAGAATTTGATATCAATAAACGAGCTTATGAAGCATTCAGTATTGCCGGACAAACATACTCGAAGTCAGAACTGGAGTCGAAGAAAACTGAGATAGTCCAGAATGCTATTGATGAATTAATTGACAGGAAAATACTTGTACAGGAAGCGAAGAAGCTTCTGGCCGAAAAACCTGAACTTTCAGAGAAGGTTGAAAAAAACGTTGATTCATTTGTCAAAGGCGCTGTTGACCAGGTAGGTTCTCTCTACAAATTTTATGAACTTGCTAATAAACAGGGAATTAACCCTCTCCAGAAAAGAGCAGAACTAAAGAACGATCTATTAATAGAAGAAATCATGCGTGAGAATGTTTATAGTAAAATAATTGTTACGCCAAAGAAAATTAAAAACTATTACCGGGACCATGTTGATGAATTTTCAATGAAAGGCAGTATGAGTTTCAGGCATATATTACTGAAATTTTCCAGCTATAATTCTAAAGAAGAGGGAAAAACTGCTGCTGACAATCTATTAAACAGATTGAAGAGTGGTGAGGATTTTGAGACTCTGGCAAAAAAACATTCACGCGGACCGCATGCAGACAGAGGTGGCTTGTGGAGTCTTGATGAGGCAAGCGGCTTCAGAAAAGATCTGGTTGCCGCCATTTCTCATTTAAAAGAAGGTGAAATAAGCCCGGTAATAAAATCCTCGTTAGGTTACCACATCTTTAAGATAGAAGAGGTTATTGCGGCTCAAACATTGTCCTTCACGAAGGTACAGGATGAAATCCGCAATACACTTTTTCGAGAAGAATTTATTAAGAAGAAAAAAGCGTATTTAAAGAAATTGAGAAAAAGAGTGGTAATACAAAGATATTAGACACTAATTTCCTGCCCGAAAGGCAGGTCAGGCGGGCACGGATTTACACTTATTAATTTTGGTTTAACACGGAACACTAATTATTTATACGCCCTCCTGCCGGACTGACAGGAATGTGCACTAAATGAAAATGTTTGACAACCTGGCTTATCCGGTCTGTGTTATGACTATTTTCGCAAATCGTCGTTTTCCTACTTTTAATATCATACCGTCTTGTAAACTTACTTCCTGTGCCGGGTCTGTATACTTTTTATCATCAATGCTGACCCCCCCCTGAGTAATCAATCTTCTCGCTTCTCCGTTAGTAGACGCGAAACCATGATCCACCAGTAATTTCACTATCCAGATTTTGTGATTATTGCTTTCATTTGATAGGAGCGTTATCTGTGGAATATCATCCGGAATTTTATGTTCTTTAAAAATCCTGTCAAATTCACCTGCAACCTTCTCTGCCACCTCGTTATCGTAATACCGGCTAACAATCGCTTTTCCCAGGACTGTCTTTGCCTGGCGAGGATGCTCTTTCAGCGTGTTATCGATTGCCTCCATAGTCATGTCTGTTGCCAGCTCAAAATACTTACGCATAAGTTCATCGCTTATTTTCATTGTTTTACCAAAGATCTCTTTCGGATCTTCATATATACCGATATAATTACCCAGGCTTTTACTCATCTTCTTATTCCCGTCAATTCCCTCCAGTAAGGGGGTAGTAAGTGCGCTTTGCGGCTGCATATTTGCGTCTCTTTGAAGGTCACGGCCCACAAGCAGACTGAATATCTGATCTGTACCACCGATTTCTACGTCGCTTTTCACCATTATTGAATCGTATCCCTGCATTAACGGATAAATAAATTCGTGAAGGCTGATAGGGACCCCCGAAGAATATCTCTTTGAAAAATCATCTCTCTCCATCATTCTGGCAACCGTCATCTTTGAGGCAAGAGTGATTACATCAGTAAATTGCATCTCTTTAAACCATTCGCTGTTGTAACGGATTTCTGTTTTTTCAATATCCAGTATCTTTCCAATCTGATCCAGATATGTTTTCGTGTTATTGGCTATGTCTTCATGGGTAAGTTGGGGCCGGGTTTTATTTACTCCGGATGGATCACCAACAATTGCCGTATAATCCCCAATGATCAGTACTGCCGTATGACCAAGCTCCTGGAAATTACGCAGTTTATGGATTGGGACCGCGTTTCCAATATGTATGTCCGGTGCGGTGGGGTCGAGTCCCAGTTTAACCCGCAATGGAGTTTGTGTCTCTTGTGATTTTGTAAGTTTTTCAATTACCTCTTCCTCACGGACAATTTCTATAACTCCTCGTTTAATAATTTCAAGTTGTTCTTCAACGCTCTTAAACATGACTTTTCAAAAAATATTTAAAAGAAATTAAAAAAACCAATGTAGTAGTATTATGACAAACATGAACGGTTATTGAGGCTACTAACGTCCCGGTTTTTTCATATAAATACGCTAACAAAAGTCCTAAAATAAATATTTGTAAAAATACATGGGCATTCCAATGTATTAATGCAAACACAAATCCACTGATAAAGATAGTTTGCCTCTTGTCGTAAATAATCCTTACGGCAGATTGCATGAATCCTCTAAAAAGAATTTCCTCTACAATCGGTGCGGCGAACATCCCAAAGAAAACCATGAAAGCAAGGACCCCGGAAGAGTCCTCTCTGAGAAGATTATTAATAATATTTTGCTGCTCAGGGTCTATACCAAACGCTCTCAAGACAAAATCTACTATAAAGCCAGATGCAAGTATAACAGGAAGAATGATCAGGTAATGTTTCAGGCCGGTTTTAACATCACTTTTCCAGTCACGAATAGTTAAGCCCAATGATACTACAGGCAAACCATATCCTGTTCGGACAATATTAAAAATATAAAGGCAGGTTAAAATATTTACTACCAGCGACAAACTGAGAAAAACCGTATTCTGTCCAAATCTCTCTACTAAATCTAATCCGGAAATTTGCTTTACTATATATAAAAAAACAGGGATCCCCGCAAACATCATAAGTAAATAAAACAGGAAAACCTTAAATATATCCCTTAAACTCCAATGTTTATCACCACGTGAAAGTTCCAATTCAAAAGCGCTTAGAATGCTTACCCGCCTGCCGGTCTGTTTTGACAGGAAATAAAAAAATAAAAAATCTGCTTTTCATCACAACTCTAATCTGGTTACCGTTTCTTGCTTTTAGCCGCTGCCTTCTTCTTTGTTGTTACCTTTTCTACTGTCTTTTTTACCGTCTTCTTCTCCGCCTTTTTCTCTTCTTCTTTTTTTGCCTCTACTTTTTTCTTCTTTTTTCCTGCTTCTTTTACCTGTTTCTTAATATTTTTTATGTAATCCTCATATTCATCTTCATCCATCAGGGAATCAAGGTTATCATCTTCAGCCAACCGGACCTTAATGAACCAGCCATCTCCATAGGGATCTTTCTGCAAAGTTTTTAAACTGGTAGACAAATCGGTGTTTACCTTCACAATTTCACCACTTAGTGGCGCTATTAAGTCATGCAGGGTATTTATGGATTCGATTTCACCATATGAAATACCATAAATAACTTCTTCTCCGACTTTTGGCAGACAAAGGTCTATGAGATCTCCCAGCGCGTCAGTAAGATAATCAGTTATTCCAATTGTTACTACTTTCCTTTTTAACTCAATCCAGTTATGTTCCGGAGCATATTTAATTTTTGCTTTTTTCATTTTAGTTTAATATAAAATTGTTTAATCTCGTATAAATTGGCCCTCTTGGGGTTAACTTACTTTGTATTAACGACAGAGATGTGACTTTTTCAAGGCCGAAGAAACAATCTGTTCCGGAGCACAACGCATTTTTGAGTTTGGAAATCTTTCTCTGTGATTTGACTCTGCCGAGTGTAATATGTCCAACGTATTTTCCTGATTCCTTTCTTATACCAAGCCGCTCAACTCCTTTGTCGAGTTTCTCATGGATTCTGCGAAGATCATTGCCTCGCTCCTGCACATAGACATAAACCACTCGCGGGTTCTTAAGACCTGGAAATGCCCCAATATTCCCAATGCTTATACTGAATGGCCTTACGCCGGAAGCAGCATCATTAATAATCTGATTCAAGTTTGTAAGCACCTCCTCATCTATATTTCCAATAAATTTCAGAGTCAAGTGGATATTCTCAGGAGCAACCCACCTGACATCAGCGCCTGTCCTCTTTAACTTGCTCAAGTATTCAGATAGTTTGTTCTTTATATCACTATCAATTTCTATTGCGATAAATACTCTAATAGTCATGTAAATTTTACTATCGTTTTCCGGAAAATCCAGTATTAGTCTGATAAAAAAGTATTTATTGCGTATTCCAGTCTCTTCAGGGTCTTTTCTTTACCTAAAAGTTCTAAACTTTCAAAAATTCCCGCGCTGGCACTTTTTCCTATAAGAGCAACTCTTATTGGTTGGGCCAATTTACCAAACCCAATATTATGTTCAGTTGTTATCGACCGCAAACAATTTTCTAATTCCTCAATTGACGAGAAGTCTCTGATTTCCTTCAGTTTCCTGTAAGCATCTTCTACTAAAGACAAATTACCCTTTTTCAGATGCTTTCGTACTGCCGCGTCTTCATACTCAATTTCATCAGAAAAAAACGGTGCAGCTAATGTTACAAACTCCGGTAGCGTTCTAAACCTCTCTTTATATAACTCTACGAGCTTATGCAACCATTCAGCTGACACTACATCATTATCTAAATTTGCATCTTTTATATATGGTTGTAATTCACTGACAAGTTTGCCAACCGGCAGATTTTGAATATATTTGCTGTTCATCCAGTCAAGCTTTGCAAAATCGAAACGTGAACTGGTTTTATTAACTCGTTTCAGAGTAAACTTCTCTATCATCTCCTGCCTGGTTAAAAGTTCCTGATCATGCCCTGGCGACCAACCAAGCAGCGCTATAAAATTAACCAGAGCATCAGGCAAATAACCTTTCACGCGATAATCCGTTACAGATGTCGCTCCGTGGCGCTTACTCATGCGGGAGCCATCTTCTCCAAGAATCATTGGAATATGAGCAAACTCTGGCAAGTTAAAACCCAATGCTTTGTAAAGAGCAACCTGCCTTGGCGTATTGGAGAGATGATCATCTCCACGTATAATGTGTGTAATTCCCATTACCCCGTCATCAACAACACACGCAAAGTTATATGCAGGGAAGCCGTCTGCTTTCTGTATAATAAAATCTTCAATAAGGGAAGTGTCTGAATGAATATTTCCATGAACCATATCATCAAAACTGGTCTGCTCCCCCGTAATTTTAAAACGTACAGCCCTCCCTTTCTCCGGATCGTCTACATGATACGCTTTGTCCTCCTGCAATAATTTTTCTACGTATTCATTGTATATCTCAAGCCTGTCGCTCTGATGATACGGACCTTCATCCCAATCTAAGCCAAGCCATGTCATACTATCCAGAATTGCCTGAGTTGCCTCTTCGGTAGAACGCTGCCTGTCGGTATCTTCAATCCTCAATACCATTTTCCCGTTATTGTGTCTGGCAAAAAGCCAGTTATAGAGAGCTGTCCTCGCGCCTCCAATATGCAGAAAACCTGTGGGGCTGGGTGGAAATCTTACTTTAACATTTGAATCCATTAATTTTACCTCTAATACAAAAGTCCCAATGTCTCTTCAAAACCGTACATAATATTCATATTTTGAACGGCCTGCCCGGCCGCCCCTTTTATTAAGTTATCTATTGTAGACAATATTATAACACGTTCGTCAACTACCCTGATTGCTATCTCACAAAAATTTGTCCCAACAACGTCTTTCGTTCCTGGAAGTTTGTCATCTTTTTTGACCCTGACAAAAGGTTCTTTTGAATAATAATCATTATATATAGCTATAATCTCTTTACCAGAGCTTTTCTTTCTGGTTTTTACATATGTTGTACACAGAATGCCCCTGTTCATTGGGATTAAATGCGGAGTAAAGTAAACGTTTGTATCTGATTTCCCAATCAGGGAAAGTATGTTTTTAATCTCAGGCGTATGGCGATGTACACCCACATTATAAGCCTCAATATTTTCATTGCGCTCACAATATTGAGTCCCCTCTTTAGGTTCACGCCCGCTACCGGAAATTCCGGATTTAGCATCAATGATTATATCATCTGTCTGAATGTAACCATTTGAGATCAATGGAGCTAAGCCAATTATCGCAGAAGTGGGATAACATCCGGGGTTTGCAACCAAATCTGCCTTCTTAATCTTTTCCCTGAATATCTCAGGAAGGCCGTAGGTCGCATTGTCCAGATTCGATGGATCAGTATGTTTAGCCTTGTACCATTTTTCGTAAATAGATTTATCCTGAAATCGGTAATCTGCACTCAGATCAACTACTCTTATTCCCGCATTCAGAAGCGCGGGAACATACTGCATAGCGATAACCGGAGGAAGGGTAACAAAAGCCATATCTACGCCTATTGGTACATCATCCTTGTCCATCCGAGAACAGTGCATATCAAGTCTGTTTGTTAAAACGGGAAAAATATCAGAAATCTTGAATCCACCTTCTCTTCTGATACCAAGATACGATAGGTCGATCTCAGGATGACGCAATAAAATCTTTATTAACTCCAGGCTTGTGTAAGCTGTCGCCCCGATAATACCAGCTTTGATCAATAATTATCTCCGTATTTCAAGGCAATAAGACTCATACGCTTGAAAAAATTCAATGTTATAACACTTCGGCTCAACTCAATGTGATGTCATCCTGAGCCCCCGCCTGTACCGGATCGGACTGGGAGTAAAAGGATTGTCTCTTGTCGCGTAGCAACCTAACTTGTTAAAATACAATTACTTTTGGATAATAACAACCCTTTCCAAAAACGTCAAATCCAAAATTTACCGTTATCAATTAAGTGAAAAGAAGTACCGTTTTTAATAGTGTCAAGGAGAAACGAGCCAGAGAAAAGGCAACACATAAATTACTACAGAAATAGAAAGTATGGTAATAACATTTCAATATAAATGAGGTATAAAGTTTGTGCCTTGACACTCAATTATTTGTTTGGTAGATTAAAAGATGTTATTCATTTAAACAATTTTTCAGGTAATACTAAAATGAAAAAATTTCTCTTTTTACCAATACTATTTATGGCTTTTTTCATGATGTTTTTTGTAACATCATCGCAGGGTGCCGACAATTTTAAGGAATTTTATAATAAAGGTATTGAATTTTATAAACAGGGCAAATACGATCAAGCAGGAAAAGAATTTAATAAAGCAATAGAATTAAAACCTAATGATGTTTACGCCCTTTATGGATTGGGGAACACATATTATTGTAAGGCAAAGTATGATGATGCTGTCAAAGTTTACACTAAGGCAATCAATATAAATCCTGATTATGCCAAGGTGCACTATTCACTGTCTCTTGCCTATAGTAAATTGGGAATGACACGTGAAGCGGAAAAGCAGAAGACAATGTTCAGAAAATTGTCTCAAGGAGGAAAAAGTGGCGGTTCATCATCGCATACGAAAGCATCACACACCAGTTCTCACGCAAAAGTTGAACACACCCCAAAAAAATCCTTATCTCATGCTCCAAAAAAATCTTTGCATGAAACGAAACGAACAGACACGCATGCGGCAAGTGGACACCAGGCGAAAACACAAGACACACATGCGGCAAGTGGACACCAGGCAAAAACACAAGACACACATGCGGCAAGTGGACACCAGGCAAAAACACAAGACACACATGCGGCAAGTGGACACCAGGCAAAAACACAAGACACACATGCGGCAAGTGGACACCAGGCGAAAACACAAGACACACATGCGGCAAATAAGCATGATGGTAGAGGAAGTTCAAACTCAATCTTCAAAGGTTATTCAGGGGAAACACATGAAGCAGATAAACGTGTTTTTAAGAATAAAAGTCGTGGAACATATAGTTTTTCGAAAAAACCCTATAGTCGCGTTAAATATTTTATTCAGGATAAATGGTTTGCGTCCGGCATAAATAAAATATGGATTTGCACTGCCGGCTATCTTTTTGGAATTCAGATATGGCTTTGCGTGGTAGCGTTCTTTTGCCTGGTATTGTGGAGAATCCGAGAGAAGGCATGATTTCCTTCTTTGTCCTCACAGGCTCATTTCTTTACATCAGAAACACCATCTTCAACTCCCAGCCTTAATGATATCAGGCAGGCAACAAAGTTAAACGTCAAAATTGAAAGCGAAAACGACCAGAATTGATTAATCAGTTTAAGCCGTAAAATCGTTTTTTTCAGATACTTTTAACTTTTTATGAATACATAAAAACTATTAATAGAAAAGGTGCGGATAAATACCTGCGGGGAATAACAATACCTCTTGTCTCCTCAGAAGCTTCTCAGGTTACATCAGATGTCAAATCTTTATACTGAAATTTCGGATGTTGTTAGTATTTAGATTATTTTAATTGACAAAATTCTTCCTTTTGTTATTTTCAATTAACACATGTTTTTATTTTAGATAACGGTAACCCATTAAATATGTTAAGAAAAACAATCAAGAACAGATGCTATATGACCCTGATATTGTTCGCATTTTGTTTATCAAGCGCGACTTTAGGCAGTTCTCTGTTATTTGGGTCTGATGCACATTTTCATCAAGATAACGTGCATGTTCATCACACTGATAAGGATCATGGTCTTGGAGGTTCGGACCATAAGGATGCAGATACAATCTTGTACCTTGACTATGTAACGGTGAATTCTTCTAATCATGTTAACATATTTTCCAGTCTCAATTCTTATCTTTATTCTCATGATCTTCCAGATTACTGTTTTAATTTGTCTAACAATCTTTCAGAAATTCTGCATTATTTAAACAAGTGTAGTTTCTGCACTCATGATCTGTATCAACTCAAATCAGCATATCTGATTTAAACAATTCATTCTGTCATTCTCTGTTTTTTAGCAATCCATTCTTACACGATCCATTTGATTAATGGTATCTGTACGTTCATTCTTACTCTGGACTAAAATGTTTTGCAGTGCAGAGGTTATGTCAATTTGTAATGAAAAGCACAGATTGAGGCGGCAAGTCAACACTATACAAACAGCTTGTATACACACTTTTTTTATTATTAACAAGAGGTAATGACAATGCAGAAAATATTACGTTTATCCATACTTATGCTCGGAGTCTCTTATTGCGCGATATGTTCCGATAAGGCCCTGCTGCAGTCTCACGCACAGGAATCAAATAAAGAAATTGAATATTTTACACTGGAAGAAGCGGTAGATATTGCCATTAATAATAATCCCTTAATAAAGTCAAAAAAACATAACATAGGTTCTTATGAAGGAAGAATAAAGCAGGCAGGACTGCTGCCAAACCCGGAGATAGAATTCTACACACAGGAAACACCAACTAATAATATAGGTTTTGATCAGAGCCAGAACTCTGTTGCCTTATTCCAGAAGCTGGAGACAGGGGGAAAGAGGAAATTGAGAGTTAAAGCAGCCAAAAAAGAAAAGAAGGTAATGGAAATGGATCTTCAGGCTACAATAACTGATACTAGAGCAAAGGTTAAGAAGTCATTCTTTAACGTTCTTACGGCACAGGATGAATTAAAGTTTGCAGAAGAGACCTTAGAGATTGCTAAGAGTCTGATGTCTATTTCAAGCCAAAGATTTAAAATTGGAGATATTGCCAGGATTGAGGTTCTCAAAGCAGAAATAGAATTGTCCAATGCTAAAATGAGAGTGCAAGATGCTGAAAGAAAACATCTTAATTCAGTAAAGATGTTGCAGACTGTCATGGGTGTACCAGACATTGGTATGAATAATCTGTTTCCTATTTCAACTGATGATACACCGTCACTAAATCTGGATACACTAAATGATTTACTTTTAGAAAACCATCCCGCACTGAAGGCGAGGGAGAGGGTTGTAGATCTCTCACAAATAAATATTTCCGAGGCAAAGAGAATGGCAATCCCTGATATTAATGCAACTGTTGGATATAAAAGGCTCTCTTCAACAGATATCAATACTGTTCAGGCGGGAATAGAGTTTCCTTTACCAATTTTCAACAGAAATCAGGGTAAGATTATTGAAGCCAGGGCATTATCTCACAAGGCAAAAGACGATTTAGAGATTGTTAGAAATCAATTACTACTTCAATTGAGCAATGCATTTTCTTTATATATTTCAACTCGTGAACAAGCTCGTTTCTTCGTCGATACCATAATACCACAGGCAGAAGAATCCTTAAAGCTAGCCAGACAAGGATATGAGCATGGTGAATTCGATTATCTTCAGGTGCTGGATGCACAAAGAACATTGGCAATCACAAAAGTTTCATATTTGAAGATTTTAAACGAACTCTTTTCTTCAATAACTGAAATAGAAAAGCTTGTTGGAGTAAAGATATCTGATATTAAATAATTTATTATTTACCACTGAAAATCACTATAAAATTAAAAACATTTTTCACGAGGATATTTACATGATTATAACCTCTATTTATTATCCGCTTTTTAGAGCTAAGTATTTGTGTGTTCGTAAGGAAATTTTTAACCATTTAAAATCACTTACCATGGACAAAGCAATTATTTCATTCCTCATCATTACAACCTTATTATTCAGTTGCAATAATGATGTCCATAATCACGTTAATACCGAACACGGAAATGAAACACATACAAGTGTTGAGATTGAACCACTTGCTTACACTCTCTACACAGATAAAACGGAACTATTTGTAGAGTTTAAACCTTTGATTGTAGGAAAAATTTCGAAGTTCGCTGCCCACTTTACCCAATTAGGCGAAAACTTCAAAGCAGTTACAGAAGGTACAGTAACCGTTAGCCTGATCGGAAATAAAAAACAATCACCTGATAGAGCTGAAAAACCATCATCTCCAGGCATATTTCGATTGGCTTTGAATCCAGAAAATTCTGGCACGTGTCAGTTGGTCTTTGACATTCAGACTAAAGAATTTACTGACAAAATCACAATCCAAAGCGTTACTGTTTACCCTGATACAAAAACTGCATTGGCAAATCGGCAAGAACAAACAATCGAAGAAGAATTGGTTTATTTAAAAGAACAGGCATGGAAGGTTGATTTTGCCAATAGGGAAGTTAAAAGACAACCATTTACTGAAATTATCAAGACAACCGGACAAATCTTATCAACATATGAAGACGAGGTAATTATAACAGCAAAAAGCAGTGGTATCATATCGTTTGGAAAAAATAAAAAACTGATTGGTTCTTCTGTAGATTCCGGCGAGACCCTATTTATAATTTCAGGATCCGGTTTAACAGAAGACAATTTAGATGCTAAATACAAGGACGCAAAAAACAACTATGAAAAAATCAAAATAGATTTTGAAAGAGCCAAAGGTTTGGTAAAAAACAATATCATTTCACAAAAACAGTTTCAGGAAACACAACTCCGACTCAAAAATGCTCAAACGACTTTTAACACTATTGAGAAAAACTATACTGCTGGTGGACACAAAATCACGTCACCAATACACGGGTTTATAAAAAGTGTGATGACAAGAGAAGGAGAGTATGTTGAAATCGGACAGTCAGTCGCCAGTATTTCCCAAAACCGCAAGCTCATCTTAAAAGCCGAAGTGCCTCAAAAGTATTTCTCAAAACTAAATAACATTTCATCAGCAAATTTTGTCACCACTTACGACAGTAAAATATACAGCACCGACAGCTTAAATGGAAAACTCATTTCCTATGGAAAAAGCACCAACAACAACGCTTATTATATTCCGGTAAATTTTGAGATTAACAATAATGGAGAAATTATTCCCGGCTCTTTTGTAGAAGTTTTATTAAAAACAAATGTGATTAAAGAAGCGTTAGTAATACCATACTCAGCGCTTATAGAAGAACAGGGCAATTATTTTGCTTATGTGCAAACATCAGGCGAAGGATTCCAAAAACGTGAATTAGAAATCGGCGCCAATGATGGCATGAGTGTCCAGATATTAGAAGGCATAAACGAAGGTGAAAGAGTTGTCATTAAAGGAGGATACCAAATAAAGTTAGCAACAATGTCAGGAAAAATACCTGCTCATGGACACGAACACTAATTGAAATTTTGGATGTTGAATTTTGAATTATGAATGGTAAAGGGGACTTATAAAATGAAAAAGGGAAATATAGTTTTTAATAAATCATTTGATTTTGCTTTACAAATCACTGCAATTGTTAAAACATCGCAATCGAAAGCGTAAACTTTAATGAAATGTGAAATGTTCTAAAACAAAAATAATCCAAAATTTAAAATTTCTACCATGTTAAATAAAATTATACAATACGCCTTACATAATCGCCTAATGATTGTTGTTGCATCAGCGCTGCTTTTGATAGCAGGTATCTACACGGCTTCTAAAATGGAAGTTGATGTATTTCCTGACCTTACTGCA
>NZ_BAOS01000021.1 GCF_002443295.1 Candidatus Scalindua japonica
GAAACACATACAAGTGTAGAGCTTGAACCGCTTGCTTACACTCTTTACACAGATAAAACGGAACTATTTGTAGAGTTTAAACCTTTGATAGTAGGAAATATTTCGAAGTTCGCTGCCCACTTTACCCAATTAGGCGAAAGCTTCAAAGCAGTTACAGAAGGTACAGTAACCGTTAGCCTGATCGGAAATAAAAAACAATCACCTGATAGAGCTGAAAAACCATCATCTCCAGGCATATTTCGATTGGCTTTGAATCCAGAAAATTCTGGCACGTATCAGTTGATCTTTGACATCCAGACTAAAGAATTTACTGACAAAATCACAATCCAAAGCGTTACTGTTTACCCTGATACAAAAACTGCATTGGCAAATTGGCAAGAACAAACAATCGAAGAAGAATTGGTTTATTTAAAAGAACAGGCATGGAAGGTTGATTTTGCCAATAGGGAAGTTAAAAGACAACCATTTACTGAAATTATCAAGACAACCGGACAAATCTTATCAACATATGAAGACGAGGTAATTATAACAGCAAAAAGCAGTGGTATCATATCGTTTGGAAAAAATAAAAAACTGATTGGTTCTTCTGTAGATTCCGGCGAGACCCTATTTATAATTTCAGGATCCGGTTTAACAGAAGACAATTTAGATGCTAAATACAAGGACGCAAAAAACAACTATGAAAAAACCAAAATAGATTTTGAAAGAGCCAAAGGTTTGGTAAAAAACAATATCATTTCACAAAAACAGTTTCAGGAAACACAACTCCGACTCAAAAATGCTCAAACGACTTTTAACACTATTGAGAAAAACTATACTGCTGGTGGACACAAAATCACGTCACCAATACACGGATTTATAAAAAGTGTGATGACAAGAGAAGGAGAGTATGTTGAAATCGGACAGTCAGTCGCCAGTATTTCCCAAAACCGCAAGCTCATCTTAAAAGCCGAAGTGCCTCAAAAGTATTTCTCAAAACTAAATAACATTTCATCAGCAAATTTTGTCACCACTTACGACAGTAAAATATACAGCACCGACAGCTTAAATGGAAAACTCATTTCCTATGGGAAAAGCACCAACAACAACGCTTATTATATTCCGGTAAATTTTGAGATTAACAATAATGGAGAAATTATTCCCGGCTCTTTTGTAGAAGTTTTATTAAAAACAAATGTGATTAAAGAAGCGTTAGTAATACCATACTCAGCGCTTATAGAAGAACAGGGCAATTATTTTGCTTATGTGCAAACATCAGGCGAAGGATTCCAAAAACGTGAATTAGAAATCGGCGCCAATGATGGCATGAGTGTCCAGATATTAGAAGGCATAAACGAAGGTGAAAGAATTGTCATTAAAGGAGGATACCAAATAAAGTTAGCAACAATGTCAGGTAAAATACCTGCTCATGGACACGAACACTAATTGAAATTTTTGATGTTGAATAAAATAATTCAACATTTAAATTCCAAAATTTAAAATTTCTACCATGTTAAATAAAATTATACAATACGCCTTACATAATCGCCTAATGATTGTTGTTGCATCAGCGCTGCTTTTGATAGCAGGCATTTACACTGCTTCTAAAATGGAAGTTGATGTATTTCCTGACCTTACTGCGCCAACGGTAGTGGTGTTAACCGAAGCGCACGGAATGGCTCCGGAAGAAGCCGAAAAATTAGTAACTTTTCAGATTGAAACAGCAGTCAATGGTGCCACCAATGTACGCCGTGTAAGGTCATCATCTGCGGCAGGAATATCAATTGTCTGGATAGAGTTTGAGTGGGGAACAGATATTTTTAAGGCACGGCAAATAGTGAGTGAAAAGCTGACAACCATTGCTGAAAAACTACCACTGGGAGTTGGAAACCCTATACTTGCTCCTCAATCATCCATCATGGGTGAAATTATGCTTATTGGTTTATCATCAGACAGTACAACCCCAATGGATTTAAGAACTATTGCCGACTGGAATATCCGGCCAAGGTTATTAGCGACAGGAGGAGTATCGCAGGTCATTGTAATAGGAGGAGAATACAAGCAATACCAGATACTTGCATCACCTCAAAAAATGAAATATTACCATATTTCTTTAACCGAATTACTGAAAGCAAGTGAAGAAAGCAATCTTAATGCTTCAGGTGGTTTCATGAACGAATTTGGTAATGAATACATCATAAGAGGTCTTGGAAGAACAAACAAGGTGGAAGAAATAGGTAATACCGTAATCAAGGTTGTCAATAATGTTCCGATAAAAATAGAGGATGTTGCAGATGTTGAAATTGGGGGAGCAATCCCTAAAATAGGAGACGGTTCACTTAATGCAAGTCCGGCAATTATTATGACCGTAGCAAAGCAGCCGGGAACGAACACCCTGGAACTCACAGAAAAAATTGATAATGCTATTATAGAGATTGCCAGCACCCTGCCTTCTGACATTAAAATCAACACCAAAATATTTCGTCAGGCTGATTTTATTCAGGCATCTATAAACAATATTCAGAAAGCGCTGATAGAGGGTTCTGTATTTGTAGTTATCATTATGTTCCTGTTCTTAATGAACTTCCGAACTACCATGATTTCTATTGTTGCTATTCCCCTTTCACTTATAGTTTCAATCATTACCCTTAAATTTTCAGGATTAACCATCAATACCATGTCTCTCGGTGGCATGGCAATAGCTATTGGCTCTCTGGTAGATGATGCGGTTATTGATGTGGAAAACGTCTTTAAACGTCTAAGGGAAAATGCACAAAAAAGTATTGAAGTACGAAAAAACGCACTTGTTGTAGTTTATGATGCTTCAAAAGAGATTCGGTCTTCAATCTTTAAGGCAACTCTTATTATCATTGTTGCATTTATTCCTCTGTTTTTTCTTAGCGGGATGGAGGGAAGAATGTTGCGGCCGCTTGGAATCTCCTTTATCGTTTCTCTGTTTGCGTCCCTGATAGTTGCAGTAACGCTTACCCCTGTGCTTTGCAGTTTTATGCTTACCAATGACAAAATGCTTTTAAAACAGGCAAAAGGAAGTTGGTTAGAAAGATGGCTTAGCAAACATTATCATTCAGCTTTAACAAGAGTTATGAAAGTTAAAAAGATAGTGCTTAGCTTAGCCATTGTGTTATTCGTTGTCGTCGGCTTCCTGATGTTCGGTTTAGGCAGAAGTTTTTTGCCAGAATTTAACGAAGGTACGTTAACGGTAAGCGCAGTTAGTATGCCGGGCATATCACTTGAAGAATCAAATAAAATTGGAAACAGGATTGAAAATATCCTGTTGTCGGTTCCCGAAATCTCAATTACTTCACGCAGAACGGGAAGAGCTGAATTAGACGAACATGCACAAGGGGTAAATGCGGCTGAAATTGATGCCCCCTTTGTTTTGACAGAAAGAAGCAAAGAGAAATTTATGAAGGAAGTTAGAGGAGAATTAAGCGCTGTTTCCGAAGCAAATATCACTATAGGACAACCTATTGGACACCGTATTGACCACATGCTTTCAGGTACAAGAGCCAACATAGCCATTAAACTTTTCGGGACAGACCTATCTAAAATGTTTTCTCTGGCCAATAAAATACAGCGCAATATTGAAAGCATAGATGGACTTGTGGATATCAGTGTTGAGCAACAAATTGAGATTCCGCAATTACAAATAAAAGCAAAACGTAATATGCTTGCCAAATATGGTATTTCTATAGGTCAGTTTACCGAATTTATTGATGTTGCCTTTGCAGGTGAAAAAGTATCTCAGGTTTTTGAAAACAACAAAAGTTTTGATTTGGTATTACGATTTAATGATGAGAACAGAGGTAAAATGGAAAATATTCGAAATGTTTTAATTGATACCAATATCAACCTGACAAAACAAGAAAACCAGAACTCAACACTCAAAGTTCCTTTGCATTATGTAGCTGATATTATTTCAACAACAGGCCCCAGCACCATTAATAGAGAAAATGTACAGCGAAAAATTGTGGTTTCAGCCAATGTAGCCGGTCGTGATTTAAAAAGCGTAGTAAACCGGATTAAAGAGAGAATAGATGATAATATTCAGTTGCCGGAAAATTACCGCATTCAATACGGCGGGCAATTTGAAAGTGAAGCAAAGGCTTCGAAAATATTATTCTTCACCTCTTTAATGTCTTTACTCATCATATTCCTTTTACTTTATCAGGAATTTAAAAATATCAAGTTTGCAGGAATTGTTTTTCTCAATTTACCTCTGGCGTTGATAGGTGGAGCCTTAAGCATACACTTTACATCGGGTATCATGAGCATTCCCTCAATCATTGGATTTATTACACTGTTTGGCATAGCAACACGTAACGGGATTTTATTGGTTGCACGCTATCAGACATTGCAAAGTCAAGGTGTTGCTTTGTATGAAACTGTTATTAAAGGCTCTTTAGACAGACTAAACCCAATTCTCATGACTGCTTTAACTACTGCTCTGGCATTAATTCCATTAGCAATTACAGGCGACTTGCCTGGAAACGAAATACAAAGTCCAATGGCGATGGTGATATTAGGAGGCTTAATCAGTTCTACCCTTTTAAATATATTTATCGTTCCTGTGGTTTTCTCTATTTCAAATGTTAAAAAAGATAAATAATGATCTCCTGTAGTCTATTGAAAATAGTATGATCATAATCTTTCCACACAGTAATTTCTAAAACGTCATAAAGCTTTTCGATCTGTTTTATTGCCTGTTTAATATCACCCTGAATAGCTATATCAGGTATTTTGATTTTATTTATTTCTGCACCACCGATATCTATATGTATTATTCTGGCGTTAGGACAAAACTCTTTAACATTTCCTGTCGCACTGTCATCAACTCTGGTCCCTAAAGCGAGTAGCAGGTCAGCTCAGTGCATGATATAATTAGTATATCTTTGCCCATGCATACCAAGCATTCCTATAAACAAATCGTCACTTCTCGGGAAACATCCAAGACCCATTAAAGAGGAAGGGACCCGTCCTGTAATTGCAATTATGGGGGCAGAATCCATTTTAGCATCCGCTATAGCGGTTAAAAGGTTAGTTGCCCCTGGTCCACTGGTAGCAAAACAAACCGCTGTCTTACCTGTTGACCTGGCCATCCCATGTGATAAAAAGCAGGTAACCTGTTCATGTCTTGCGAGTATATTTCTTATCTTACTTTTAGCAAGTGCGCTATAAAGAGGATGTTGAACACCTTAAAAAAAATATTTGAGATAAATTAATATACTAACCAGGCCAAACCCGTATTTTGTTTTAAAGTAAACATTGTAACATGTGCTAACAATCTACAAAGCAGATCTGGATGTTTTAATATTGTTATGAATACTTTATAATCTAACCTATGGATCTTTGGTTTATATACGCTATATCCTCTGCTGTGTTTTCAGGTCTCCATACGTTTATTCAAAAAATTGCAGTAGAACGAGGTCACTCTACTCTGCTTGTGAATATGTGGAGTACCGTTGTATCTTCTGTCCTGGCATTTACCGTTAGTTGGATTTTTTTCAGCTTTGATGGACTTTGGAAAATCGGCTTATTCCTCGGTTTTATTAACGGACTCACACATATAATCGGCTCTATCTTCCGCATGGATGCGCTTAAGTATATTGATACTGCTATCATGTTCCCCCTCTATAAAACCGCAGGCCCAATCTTCACTCTGGTAATAGGGATAATTATTTTTGCAGAAAAATTTACTGTAGCAGAGTGGGTAGGTATTACGCTTGGTATAACTGTGCCATTATTACTTCTTCATAAAAGTGAAAAGTTGCGACAAAAGTATCTATGGAAAGGAGTTGTGTTCTTACTTATAGCATCATTTTTCACTGCGGTTGCAGCTGGAATCAGTAAATATGGAACTGGAATTTTTGAAACAGTATTCTTATTTGTAGCAGTCTCTCATACCTTCGGTTCAATATCCGGATGGGGTATTTATGAACTACAAAAAAGCAATACTCATCGCAATGGAAAGTTATTTAAATATCGACATATAGACAAGGACATGCTTTCAATATCATTCTTAGCAGGGATAACACAATTTGCAGGATTCTCTGCAATGATGCTTGCGTTTGTTGGTGGATCATTGGGTATTGTGTATGCCATACAATCGCTATATATTCTTATACCAATAATACTTTCTATAATTATCTATAAAGAGCATTGGAATATGCGTAAAATTATTGCGATTATTCTCTCCATCGTTGCATTAGCATTTCTTAGATAGACATATCATCACCGTAACAGTAGTTTTATTTCCACAAATCACGATCCAGATTTCTGTATTGGACAGCTTCTGATCTCCTCTGACGATTCACAGGCAACATCGGACATCAGCTCTTTGTATTGAACATTTGGGACTTCAACATGGATATCAATCCTGTCAAGCAGAGGACCGGAGATTTTTGAGATGTAATTCTGAATCTGCCGAGGTGAGCAGTGGCAATCTTTTTTCGGATCTGTATGATAACCGCACGGGCAGGGGTTCATTGCACCTACCAGCATTATTTCTGCTGGAAACATTACTGAACTCATTGCCCTTGAGATCGTTATCTCGCTTGTTTCTAATGGTTGTCTCAATACCTCAAGAGTCTTCCTGTTAAACTCAGGCAGTTCATCAAGGAAGAGAACCCCATGGTGTGCAAGGCTGATCTCACCGGGACGTGGAAAACTGCCGCCTCCAACCAGCCCGGCAGTACTGATAGTGTGATGCGGGTTGCGGAATGGTCTGGTAGCTATCAGGGAGTTGCCCTGCCCTAAAAGTCCTGCCGAACTATATATTGCAGTTGTATCAATAGCCTCTGCCAGTGTTAACATAGGCATTATGGTGGGTAGTCTCTGTGTCAACATTGTCTTACCTGAACCCGGCGGACCGATCATTAGTACATTATGGTTTCCCGCTGCTGCTACAATAAGCGCACGTTTAACATGTTCCTGCCCCTTGACATCCATAAAATCTATATCATAGCAGGAAGAATCACTGAAAACATCCGAACGGTTTAATGGGAATGGAGAGATAACGAGCTCGTTCGTCAGAAAGCGTACTGTATCAGACAGGGTCTTAACGGGAATAATCTCGATACCGTCTACTACAGCAGCTTCCGGTGCGTTATCGGCAGGAAGAACCAGTCCTTTCAACCCTGCCTCTTTACATTGTATCGCCATTGATAAACAACCATTAACGGTCCGTACCCGTCCATCCAACGCAAGTTCGCCTACTATACCGTATTCGTTTATCTTTTCTGTTACTATCTGATCTGATGCAATGAGTAGTCCCATTGCTATGGACAATTCAAAGGAAGGGCCCTCTTTCTTTCTATCCGCGGGGGCCAGGTTAATGGTGATATTCTTATACGGGAATTTGTACCCACTGTTCTTGAGCGCGGCTTTCACCCTGTCCCTGCACTCTTTGACTGCCGCGTCCGGTAGTCCTATTACTACCGTTGAGGGCAGTTGCGCCTTTGCAACGTATACCTCTGTCTCCAGCACATACGCTTCAATTCCATATACCGCAACGCTCTTTACCTTTCCTAGTCCCGCCATTATCACCTTCCGTGGTTATCAGGGGTTAAAAAATGTTTTAAAGTGACTAAAGTGTGTAGTGAACTAAAGTGCCTGAAATTGAAAAAAGAAATATGTATAAGCTGCAAACAAATCAACACTTATCTTTTTCCTAACTTTAAGCACATTAAACTTTAGATTACGTTAGTCACTCCAATGATTACAAACTTATTTCTTCCATGTCAGTGGCAAAAAGATAAGTATAACTGTGTATATTTCCAACCTGCCTATCAGCATGGAAAGGGTTAGTACCCATTTGCAGGGGTAAGCAATTTCATGATAATTTCTGGTGGCGCCTGCATCAGCCAGGGCAGGGCCGACGTTGCTCATCATTGATGCAACCGCGCTGAATGACGTAACCAAGTCAGTGCCAAAGAGAGTCAGAATAAGAGAGAATACACCAAATATCCCCAGGTGTATAACAATAAATCCCAGTGTGTTGGTAATTATATCTTCGCCGACCGGTTTACCACTGAGCTTAACATGCATTATGGCCCTTGGCCTTAACATGTGAAGAAGCTCCCTGGCGCTGCTCTTACAAAGCAACATTATTCTCGCGACTTTCATACCGCCGGCGGTCGATCCCGCGCACCCACCAATAAACATAAGTAGAACAAGAAAGACTCTGGTAAAATTTGGCCAGAGATCAAAGTCAGCGTTACAATAGCCGGTACTGGTAATTATAGAAACCGTCTGAAATGCGGCGTATCTCAGCGAACCACCAATACTGTTAAATCTGTGATCTTTCACACCTCCATTATAGGAGGTTGAATGAAAGAAAAACAGTGTAAGTGTTACTATACAGATAGCACATATTACCAGGGTCACAAAAAAACGGAGTTCAGAATTAACCAGTACTCTTCTAAATTTCCCTATAACCAATTGATAATAGAGAATGAAATTACAGCCGGCTATAAAGGCAAAAACCATGATGATTATCTCTATAAACAGATTGTCATAGGCGGCAATACTCAGGTTTTTTGTGGAGAACCCTCCTGTAGATACCGTAGTAAAGGCGTGACAGACAGCGTCAAAGAACTCCATCCCCCCCAACCATAAAAACGGAATTAAAATGGCAGTAAGAGAGAGATATACGACCCACAATATTTTTGCCGTCTGAGCAATACGGGGTTTTATCTTATCAGTCGTAAGATCTGGAGCTTCAGCGCTGAACAGTTTATGGCCACCAACACCAATTGTAGGAAGTATTGCTACAAAGAAAACAACGATACCCATCCCCCCGAGCCACTGTGTCATGCTTCTCCAGAATAGAATGCCATGCGGCAATGCCTCAATATCACTGAAAATAGAGGCGCCTGTAGTTGTAAGACCACTCATTGATTCAAAGTAGGAATCACAGAAAGTATCACAAACTCCGGAAAAATAGTAAGGCAAGGCCCCAAACAGAGCACAGGACATCCACCAGAATGCAACAATGGCCAAACCCTCTCTGATGGTAATATCTTCATTCTTGGGAGTCATGAGAAACTTTAATGATATGCCGGTAAACCCCGATGCAATAAAGGAAAAGACAAATGCCCAAATCTCTTCCCTTGTCCCATAGCATACAGACACACCAAATGGTATAAGTAAAATACCAGAAAGAAGTAAAAAGAGATTTCCCAGGGTGTGCAACACCAAAGGTATGTTCATAGTATTAACAGGTTTTTAATATTACCTTAGTTTCTTTCATATTTAGAGAGACCATGGAGGTTTGTTAAAAAAATTTTTAGAATTGCAAATTCTATTTTTTCTTACTGAATAACGCCTGTACCCTTTCAATATCGTCAGGCAGGGTGAACACAACAACACTTTCACCCGGATTGATTGCTTCAATACCCTTTGGAAGAAGCATTGTATTATTTCTTACAATAGCGCCAAGGATTGTATTTTTAGGAAATCGAATCTTCTGTAGAGGTTTCTTTACTACTTCAGAACCCTCTTCGGCAATCAGTTCTATCGCTTCCGCCTCGCTGTCACCTAGTTTGGCAATCGACAGTATCTGTCCTCTCCTTACATGTTGAAGTATCTCGTTCGCAGTAACCAGCCTTGGATTAACAACTACGTCAACATCAACCTGGTTGATTATATGTACCAATTCCGGTTCATTGGTAAGTACAATAGTCTTCTTAGTTCCATTCTTTTTTGCCAGCAGAGATGTGAGCAGGTTGGTCTGTTCATTCTCGGAAAGGGCAATAAATATATCCGTAATCTCGACAGCTGCATCTTTAAGTACATCAATTTCAGTAGCATCACCATGTAATACCACTGCGTTCCTTAAAGACGCCGCCGCCATTACCGCCCTATCCTTTTCAGGTTCAATTATTGTGACAGCAATCGGACTGTTTTCAAGTCTCTCCGCAAGCAGCATACCCGTGCGACTCGCCTTATATATAATTATCTTTTCCACCTCATCTGCTCTTCTGTTAACCATTGGTAGAAAATATGGTAATCCGGTCTTGGATATAAGTACAAAAATATTGTCATCTGGCATTATTGTAGTACTGTGAGACGGCGTAATCATCTCATCATTACGTTGAATATATACGATTAAGAATGAATCCGTATATTCAATGTCTTCCAGTTCTGAGAAATTCAGACCTACAAGCGGTGCATCCTCAGGTACATGAAAACCTCTTAGTACAACATCACCTATCGGAAAATCAACGGCAAATGTCGCTCCGGGTGTCTCAAGGATTTTAAGAATCGTTTCAACAATAATGAGCTCCGGATTTATCATATGATCAACACAGAACCCATTATTCTTAAATATTGACTTACTGCCGGTAAATTCGCTGTTTCGAATCCTGGCAATCTTGATTTTCTTACCGTTATTACTGTATTTACTGGCCAGAATGCATGCAACAATATTCACTTCATCACTGGTGGTTACGGCTAATACCATATCTGCTTCCTGTACACCGGCAGACTCTAACACGCTGGGAGAAGTGGCGTTACCGGCAATTATTGAAACATCCAGTTTTTCAGCAATCTTTCTGGTTAATTTTGGGTTCCCATCTACCACTGATATGTCATGCCCTTCTGTTGATAACTGTTTCGCGATACTAAACCCTACTGCACCTGCCCCAATTATGAGGATTTTCATTTTTAGTCCTTTTAAAAGTAAGTCTTTGAGAAAAACAATGCATACAAAAAACACGGAAAGACTATATTATGTCATTCCGTGTTTGACGTTCTCTTATAATAATTAATAAACTATCAAGCTCCTTCGTCTTGAGGAGACATCTCCGCCATACTCTGTTTTCGCAGGTCATAAAACCCGGATTTTAATTCAGGCCCTCCCAGGTGTGGATTTTTCTTCTCGAAATCATCTATAAGCGTTCTCACTCTTTCAAAATAACCCTCATTAAATAGCCCTTCAATAATTCCATAAATCTCCGGCCACCACATATGGTTATCTACAGATAAGCTTTCTATCCATAACGATAAAAAACTCAATAATTTGTCAAATTGTTTTGCTTCTTTCAGACAATGCACCAGTTCATGTTTTATTTCTATATTATCATCAAAATTCGTGACAAGCTCTTCATAGAGCAAAGTTGCCTTTTGACAATCATTACTTGAGAAATATAATTTTGCTAATCTCTTTTTACTTTGCCACAACTCATGGTCGTATTCAGGCAAACCTTCATATTGATTTATCTGTTTTTTTAGTATTTCTTTCGATCTTTTATAATCTTCTACAGCATAAAAGGCGTTAACTATACTATCAAGTAGTACAAGAGACTCACACTTTATTAAAAGAAGCATATCCGCAGCCTTTTCTGCAACTCTATTATCCACATCTTCAAGCAGCTTGATTAAAGGCTCTACAGCACTCTCATGACCGATTAACCCTAATGCCGCTGCTGTAGATTCACGAACACGAGCACTCTCATCAGAAAGTAAGGCAATCAAAGGTAAGACCGCCTTTTTTTTCCCTATTTTACCCAGGGTGTCTGCTGCATACCACCTGACCCTCTCTTCTTTATCTTTTAATGAATTAATCAACGGTTCAATCGCCCTGTTATCCTGAAACTTGCCAAGGGCAACTATTGCAGATTCCCTTACCTTGGGATCTTTATTTGAAAACAGTTTGATTAATGGTTCCACGGCTTCACCTGCTTTCAGCTCACCAAGGGCTTCCGCAGCCGCGCATACTACGCTGTTGGCAGTGTCACTTAAAGCGGATAAAAGATCAAATACTGCCTCCTTTTCACCCAGTCTACCCAGAGACCTCGCGGCACTCTCTCTTACCCTGATCTCCTTGTCCTGCAGCGCCAATATTAAATTTTTAAGTTCCGGTACTCCGCCAATCTTTCCCAGAACATTTACTGCCAGAACACGTATCTCAGTATCATTATCTGAAATCAAATTAACAAATATTTTGATAACTTCAGGGTCATTATGATGATTTGCCAGTTCCCCTGCGGCATATATCCTTACTGCCTGATATTCACTTTTTAATGCATCAATTAACGGCCTTATGTTATCACTCTCTTTATTCGTTTTTAAGATCTTGATAGTCTTTTCGACAATTTCATCCCTCAGCCGTTTATTTTCCGCTTTAAGTTTCTCTGATCCTTCTTCCAGCTTGTCAACAATGTCTTCTAACCACTGTTCCCTGGTTTTTACCCTGTTTCTATTCCACCACTCCTGCCAGAACGATTTTACCTTTCCGTTAGATTGTTTTGTAATCTGCATTAACGCCTCATGGGCAGCAATCTGCAAATCGTTGTTATCAGACTCTAATACATTTATCAGTGGCTCAACCGCTTCACGTGAACGTGTTTTTGCCAGAGCACCCGTAACAAGGATACGCGATTCAATCGGTTTCTTTTTATCCAGGAGTATACCTGCCATCTCTTCTATTGCCTTCTTTGTCCTGATATTCCCCAAGGCATCAGCAGAAGCAATCCTCAGTTCCTCCTTCTCACTGATAATCAAATCTATCATACAATCTAATGCCCTGCTGTCATCACCGGCAAAACCAAACGCTTTAATCAGGGAAATACGTACATCATCATTTTCAGAGTTTTTGAGAATATCAATTAACGAATCATAAACAGTAGAAATGTTAAGTCCTAATAATGAAATGACTGCAGACGTGCGTATTGCAGAATCATCTGAATATAAGAGCTTCATCCACTCATCAATCTTAATTCGCAACTCAGGCGAAATGTTCTGTGATGTTTTTCTGGATAAACTCTCTTCTTTAGCGCCAACAACTCTATTTTCAGTTACAATCAGACAACTACAAATTGATATACTTGCTATAGCAAGTATAGATAAACAATTTTTCTTCATCTATATATATATCGGGGAGATCAACACTTATGTGTTCTTCTCACCTATATGAAAAGGTTGATAAAACCTGAATTCAGTCTAATGATTTATTTTAACTACAAAATTTTAATACTATCAAAACTCCTATTTAGCGTCAACATAAAACGGCCCTGAAAATAATATCTTGAACATTTTTTTCAAGATTGTTAATATGTTGATTTTAAGCGACTTATAAGAAATTTTTCCATTTCTCGTATTTTTATCATATAATAAAGTCAATAACGAATGAAAATAATATCTTTTGGCGACATTCATGAAAATCTAAGTAATTTGATACACTTAGAAAATGATCTGAAAAGTGCAGACCTTATAATAGTTACCGGAGATTTGACTAACTATAATGGGCGAGAAGAGGCAGAAAAAGTAATTGAAGAGATAATGAGGTATAATAAGAATATATTAGCCCAACCAGGAAACCTTGACCAACCTGAAGTTAACGATTATTTGACGGAAAAAGGTATCAACCTTCACGGAAATGGTTTTATTAAGGACAATATAGGAATATTTGGAGTAGGCGGCTCAAACCTGACCCCTTTTAAAACCCCTACTGAATTCAGTGAAAATGAAATTGAGACTTTTCTTCTCGAAGGTTTCGATAAGGTAAAGGATGCTGAATTCAAAATCATGGTACCTCATATGCCACCAAAAGAGACAAAACTTGATATTATATCTGCCGGTTTTCATGTAGGAAGTCAGAGTGTTCGCGATTTTATTTCAAAATATAAGCCGGATATTGTATTGAGTGGACACATCCACGAGGCAAGAGGAAGCGATATAATAGAAAATACAGCGCTCTTCAATGCCGGCATGTTTCAACAAGGCGGATATGTAATAATTACTGAAAATCCAGAAGGGTTGTCTGCTGAGTTGAAGGTATTAGCGTAGTACGGCAAAGCCTGGCAAATATACAGGTTTGAAGCCAGGAAACAGATACCGTTTAAACAGATTTAAACGGTTTAAGTCGTTTAAACCACTATTTGCAGGCACTTTTTGATTTTTATGAGAAAGTCAGCGAGTAAAAGGAGTTAAGTTCTGGAATATCCTAAATTACGTCTAATAGATGCGTTTCCCATGGAAATATCCGGGGAACAGGCGGTATGCCTCAGAGATCCGTTTAATACCAGGAACTCTTTTGTCCCCCGTGCAGTTTTTGACAATATCATTTATTATTTTGACGGTAAACACTCCATAACAGACATACAGAAAATATATATACAGAGGCATGGCAAAGGTGATATTCAGGATATGATCCGACAAGTGATAGATGAGTTGGATAAAAATTTACTTTTAGATAACAACCGATCCAGAGATTTTATTAAAAAGCTGAAAGATGATTTTAAAAAGTCAACCATACGCAGGGACGCGCATGCAGGCAGTGCATATGAGGCAGACAAAGATAAATTAAAAGAACAAATAGACGGTTTTTTCGTGTCTCCGGATGGACCGGGTATGCCATCGCCGCTCGGTCAGAAAAAAGGATTGAAGGGTGTGATTGCCCCGCATATCGATTTAGGGTGTGGAGGGCCTTGTTTCGCCTGGGCCTACAAAGAAATTGCAGAGTCATCAGACGCTGACCTTTTCATAATACTTGGTATCGCTCATACGGGAACGAAGAACCTTTTTGTCCTGACGGATAAGACCTTTGAAACTCCATTTGGTAATGTAGAGACAGATAAAGACTTTCTCAATTCATTACACAAGAAGAACAAGACCGATTATTTTGAAGATGAGTTTGTCCACAAAGACGAACACTCAATCGGGTTTCAGGCGGTATTCCTTAAATACCTTTTTCACCGGAAAAAGAGTTTCAATATAGTTCCGATACTCTGTTCATCATTTGGTGAAACAGACGGAAACGACATTGGTACCAGGCAGGCTTCTCAATTTGAGAAATTTGTCTCTTCTCTCAAGGAAACAATTAATGAGAGCGGAAAGAGAATATGTACCATTGCAAGCGTAGACCTTGCACATGTCGGTTCGCGATTTGGAGACACAGAGACCCAGGATGAAGCATATCTGGAGAAATTACGTTCTGATGACACTGATATGCTGAAATATATAGAAAACATGGATGTGGAAGGGTTTAACAATTCTATCCAAAAAGACAACAACAGCAGGAAAATCTGCGGATATCCGGCAATTAATACCCTGCTGAATGTTATTGATGCCACAGAATGCAAACTTCTCAAATACTCTCAATACGCGGATAATACCAACTCGACGGTGTCATTCGCCAGTATGTCGTTTTATTGATAATAGATATGATTAACATGGATTCCATAATTACTATTTGGAAAAGTCACTTACAACAGCTTTTATCTTATTATGAAGACAACAGAGGGAATATCTATAGTTTTTATCCACTTTTATTCCTATACTTCATTGTAATAAATATAATCTGTTACTGGATTGCCATGTACACCGCATTTCCGGAACTTACACATGGATACGCGGGGGCTTATTACTATAAAGTACAATTTCCTGTCGGGATTCTGGGAGCACTTTTTGATAGCCTTTCATTTTTTGTGACTGTCTTTATTGTTCGTCATGCAATTAGTTCAAAAAAAGATATACAGTACATTGCGCATCTTTCGCTTGACCTGATAATTGCAATCATGGCAACCTTTTGGGTAGTTTATGTATTTTCCTTTTCCGGTTGGTTAGTAAACTTAATAAGCGCGACACCACAGGTTCTGGCTGAGCGCAATGCAGAGTACCAGGGACTATTATCAGATGCATTTACCAACCCAACAGCAAATTTACGTAATATTTATTTCGGCCTCGTTATGGGGATCTCTGCAATGATTCCAACGTGTGTGCATATATTTATGTTTTTACGGGCCTGCGTGCATACATTCTTCAGGCAAACAACTACAATCAGTGATGGCTGATTTATGAAGTTATTATAACCTGAATCCCCCACTTCCTCTTAAACAGTATAAAATTAATTTAAAAACTATATCTCAAGAAAAAGTAACCTCTGTCGTCATTATCAAATTGACCGAAAAAGGTTGTCTGGGTTCCCTCAATAAAATCGATACCAACAGTAAGCTTAAGTTCATCGGTTATGTCATAATTAATTTCAGGGTTAATTACGTAACTCATATGGTGGTCCAGGTTATTTGCAAGTTTCGTTTCCAGCTCGAAAGTTTCAGAAAATTTATAGGTTATAGTTGAAAGAAGAGAGTTCCTGAAGACGCGCCCAAGTCCCGAAGCAAATGCCGGTCTTTTGTCTTCTCTTGATTGTGTAGTGTTATCTCCCATATATTCCAGGATCAGGAAAATGTCATGGTCATAGATTACATTTGTCCAGGTATAATCAATCCCCAAAATGTACTGAAGGTAATCTTCATCTTTACTTCCGTCATAAAAGAATTGAGCAGCTTCTCCGTGAATACCCAGACCACCAAATGTTGTCGCCAGGTCAACACCAACAACCCTGGTACGATTATACCTCGGTGTCAGAGATTGATCACTTTCGACAGTTGCCAGGGTCAAATCATCATAGCCGTCGTAGTAGCTCACGGAAAGATCCCATCCTGAAATATGTCTCAAAATTCTAATAGCGGTTTGTGAGCTTGACAGCTTATCCGCGGGTAGTTCTCTACCGTTAATAACAAATTGTGTCTCGGGGTCCAGAAAGGAGTGTCTTGCATTAATTAAAGGCAAACGTGTCGGTGTATATGTCGGAATGAAAACAAAATCAAAGGTAAAATTCTTCCAATAGTAGGTTAAATTTATTGCCGGAACACCAATCTTTTCCTCTTCTACAAAAAGGTCAATATAATCTCTGGGATTCAGGTTATCTGTAGGGTTGAACCCATCAGCCTTGCCCCACGAAAAAATCTGTTTCCCAATCTTCAGGTCAAAACTGTTGAAATTAAACTCTGCATAGTATTCCTCCAGGTCAAAACTTAATCTTCTGACACCTCTGTTTTCAAACTCATCAATATAACTTGAACTGTAATTATCATTGTCAAATATCAATTTAGGAGAGACGAGAATCTTTCCCAGGTTCCCCAGATATTTCTCGTATTCCAGTTTAAAAATACCTTCAGCACGGTTTATCTTGTCATCACTGGCATCATATCGAAAGTAGGTAAAATTTCTGTATTCAATATACCCGTCAAAGATATCACGGAAAGAAGAATATATATTTTCTAATCTTTCAGTAATGACATATTGTCTCTTACTGATAATGTCTGTTTCACTATTTTCTTCAAGGCCCTGTGAATAACCATTATGTATTAATAAATTGATTATTAAGCATAATACGATTGACCGAAATATGCGCTTATCTAACACCCCTCTTTAAAGTCCTTTCATGAAACAGCTTTTCTTTGAATTCATCATTGTATTGGAAACCATTTATGGTTACAATTGTCTTATTTCCGTTCAAGTGGTTTTCCATGATCATTTTTGTTGCTGTCCATATTTCCTGAACCAGTTCCCATTCGATCCGTTCGGTTTTCAGGTGCTCTCCCTTTTTATTGTAAAATTCAACCTTTAAGGCAACCCAGCGTTCAGGATCAACCCAGGCTACAATCTTACTGTAGACATCTTTCTTGTCTTTTGGGATATTTTCGATAATGTAGCATTCACTATTCTGAAATGATTCTGTTTTAAGAAAGGTGTGAGTATCTTCTTCAAGATCACGGGTATTCAGATCAGAATAGTTGAACTCAGTTCCAAAAAAGGAGTCATGCTTTGAACTTGAAGCGATCCTCCTTGTTTTTCTCAATGCTGGAAGATAAACCCACTGATCATCATCCTTATCATACTTTTCGTAGTTCCATGACAGAAAAGCGGTATCTTTTATCTCAGGTGGTGACAGGAAGAAAAACATGAATTTTTCATCTATTCCATTTTTACCATCTAGATCTATCCATAACCATTTTGTATTCCGAACTTTTTTCTTCCCATTACGGTATATAATATCAAACCTCATATTGGAAGAAGCGTCATCTCCATTTTCTCTCTGAAGCACGTTTTCCATAATTTGGGTACCGGTTAATTCATTTGCATACAAAAAGCCGTGAATAAAATAGAGAAAAACAAAAAGTATAAAGATAAGCTTTAATATAAAATATTTTTGCTTTAGCATTTTACCCTCCTGCCAGAAAATAATAGTAGAACTGTTGGTATGATAGTCAGTGTACTGACCGCGCAGATAAGCATTGTTACACACACCATCCATCCAAAATGCATAAGGGGAACAAAGTTCGAGGAGATCAGAACAAGGAACCCTGCAGCCACTACCAAGGCATTTATAGATATCGCCCTACCTGTCCCGGTAATGGCCAGTTTCGCGGCTTCACCCGAAGAAAAACCTTTCTTCATCTCATCAGATTTCCATACCAGGAAATGGATACAATAATCCACACCAATTCCAATCGCAATACTGCTGACGATTGAAGTCCCAATATCCAGAGGAACTTTAAAGATTGTCATAATGGCAAAGTTGCATAATATAGTGAACCCGATGGGTAAAAACCCTAACATTCCCAATGGAGACCGAACCATACACGCCATCATAAACAATACGATTACAAAGGAAATCATGATACTCAATATTTGTCCCTTTACCACCATATCAGCAACAAGAATAAGCAAGGTAGAAATACCGGAAAATGTTACATAAATAGTTTCCGGAAGAACCTCCTTGCAATACCGCCCAATAGCACTGATAATCTCTTTGTTTGCCGTAGATTTATCAGTCCTTAAAAGTATTCTCATATTTGCCTGTTCATATTGAGTATCTACAACTTTCTCTAAATCTTTTCCCCCTGCCCCTTCGTAAAGCAGGAGGTATTGGGCAATCTGGTCATGACCTTTAACTTCTACTTCCTGCTCCTCCTCGATCTCTCTGCCATCTTTTTCAATCCAATCACTCTCAACTTCCTTTTCTACAGGATGAGGAACTCTTTTGTAGGATTCCTTCTCATCATGCATTACATAATTCATCCGTTCTATAAAATCAACTATGGATATTATTTTTCCAACCTCGTTATGACCTTCTATTTTCGCCTGCAGATCACCAAGTTTATTCAGCAATTCAGGTTCAACAAAATTGTTTTCATCTTTTGATTCTAAAACAAGATTTATCCAGGTCACACCGGCAAAATACTTATTAATAAAATCATGTGCCTGCCGGATATCGGCAGAACTCTTAAATAATCCGGCAGGGGCATACTCTATATTAACCCTGATTGTCCCATAACCGGTCGCACATATGAGAAAAATTATAACAGACAGGCTTATCCATTTTGATCTCTGTAAGGCGGTCCCAAACCTGTTGAAAATATTTTGATGAACCGTGTAATTTTTTAGAATGTTCTTTTCTTGAATTGGAGATTTAAGCAAGGTTAAAGCTGCCGGCATAACGGTAAGCGAAAAGATCATGGCACTGAAAATACCAAAGGAGGTAAACAGACCAAAATTCCGTATATCTGCAATGTCTGATATGGCAAGTGAACTGAAGCCAACCATAGTAGTCAGTGACGTCATAACCACCGGTTTTGCCATTCTGTCCATGGTATTCTTTAATGCAGATTCCTTATCCACACCACGCCGTAATTCACCGTAATAATGCGTTAAAATATGTATCGCGTCGGCTGTACCGATGGCAATTAAAACTACCGGTACCACGCTCCCGAGGATAGTAAATTTTATGTTTAAAATCGAGGTTAATCCCATAGCCCAGATGACGCTTACCAGAACAATCGCCATCGGCAGGTAAATTCCCTGTAGATTTCGAAAAAAAACAAAAAGGAGGGTAATGATTACAACCAGTACTATCGGTATTAAACGTTCAAGGTCATTTTCAGAATATGCACGTTCCAGCACCCAGAGTAATGGGGTACCTCCCAGATAAATTTTTTCCGGTCCCTTTTCACTATCGATGACCTGTTTGAGTTTGTAGTAAAGGGGCGCCGTCTTCATCCTTTCGTTCTCGGAGAATGCAAGTTCAAGAGTTATCATGGTGCTCTTCCTGTCAGAAGAGATATAAATTTTGTCAAACAGGTCATTTGAAATTGCCTCGTCCCGAACCTGTGCCAGGTTTTCCCTGGTTTCAGGCACGTTTTCGATTAAGGGGTCTACTGTTAAACCGTATTCTGTTCCTTTTATATGTTCTACGGTAAAAAAACTGTTAACCTCCTCTAAAGGAAAAAGAGAAATTCTCAGTTCTTCTATCCAGGCGATAAGCTTACTGAAAGGTTGATCCTGGCTTTTAATAAACTTTTCCAGATTAGCAATTTCATGAATATCATCACGCGAAATACCATCTTTTTGAATTTCTTTTAAAAGTAATTGTATTTCTCCTGAAGTATTATTAATGAATGTGTTTAATTCTTCTTCCTGTTTTTCCGTAATTATGGTAATGGTTTTGAATTGATTCGTTAATCTCTGGATTTTTTCAAGCGAAGCCTGGTTGAAAATGTCTTCTTCCGATTCAATGCCGACAACGATTAGGTCATTTAAGTGGAAGTAATCATTAACCGAATAAAAAATCTGCTTCGTTGGGTTATCTAGTGGGATAAACGTCCATGCGTTCTCTTCTTTATGCATCTTTGGTAAAAAGATGAGAAAAGGTATCGTCAGCAAACCAATGATAAGTATTATGGTTTTGGGGTTTAAGGTGGAAAATCTGACGAGTTTATTGATCACAATTTTTTTCCATAATAGTAGATGGATCTTAAGTATTAATTGTTATTCTCAAACTCACCCTGCTCCTGCAAGTGTAATACAGAATCTTGTTTACATTTCTCCTAATACCTGCTGAGAAAAATGGATTCAGTTTTCATAATAATATAAAATACTTGTTACAAATAAAGCCTGAAATCGAGAAAGTATAGTGAGGATCAAAATTGTTACTAACAATAGAATAATGGATATTGGTGAAAGCTGTTAACAAGTGGCAAATCGTTAGTCCGATTTTATTCAAAATTCAAAAGTTGTCAGGCTGTTCTGGGTTTGACGTCAGCAAGCTGATGATGACATCAGGAGTTGCTTTTTACCAGAAAATTGATTTCTATTCATTGTCCTCAACTTTGCTGCTATCCCTGCCACATTACCCGTTGCAATATCATTCCTTGAATTAGCCATAAACTCATTACACTGCATTCTGCGTTCATTCTGATCCAGACTCAATCCGTTATTGTACAGATATGACATAAGAACAATCTCATCAGAAAGAGGAAGCATTCCGTTCTTCACCAACTCTCCCGTAAACTTCATGGTTGCAAGAAATGGATTAACAAACTCACCATTGACCTTTGTTGTATAGGGAGGGACCGGCCACTCTTTCGGCATCTGTAGGAGATCCAGTTCATAAAGCATCCATCTCTGGTCAAAATCATGATCTAAATGGACTCCCATCATCCCTGAATCTTTCTTTGCACGCCGAGCTATTGAAGTCCCGGGAATAGGTCCCATTGGCAAGGTAACCACAAAATCAGGCTGCATATCAACAAGGTACTCTATACTTCTCTCCATTGTAGCCTGGGTCTCTCCGGGACAGGGAACCATCATAGCCACTATTGTTGCCACTCCGTTCTTTTTAAATTCCCTGACCATTTCATTGGCATTTTTTAAATATTGTTCAGTATTATCTGTTTTTTTGAGAACGTTTTCAAGGATGTGCTTGTCTGTAGATTCCAGCCCAATAAAGGCCCCCAGCAACCCTTTTGATATCTCAGCATAGTCAAATCCCGGAAAGGAGTAGGTAAACGCGCTTATCTTCCTTCCCGGTATCTGTTTGATAAGTTCTCTAATATATTCCGGCATTGGGGACGGTCCGCTTAATCTACTTACCTTCATCCCGGAATCATCAATCTCGCTTACCAACTGTTCAACAGGCCTTACCCTTCGCTTACCGGCAATTCGCGTATGTACACAGAAACCACATCTGCCGTATGAACATCCCCTGCTATCCTCTATGGGAACAATGTGAATCTTACCATCTAATTCAGGATAGTACTCCTCATCGTATGTTGGCCTGGGAAGATTGTCCATACTTATCTCTTTTCTTTTTGTCCTTACGGTTTGACCGTTTTTCCGGTAAATGAGGTTTGGTATATCTTCTATATTGCTATTATCATAAGCAAGCTCCGCAAGCGGAATAATGGCAGAATCACCATCGCCATAAGTCATCATATCGAATGCGTCTGTATAATTGAAAATCTCCTCTCCAAACCAGTCTACGTGCGGCCCTCCCGCGACAAGGATCAGATCAGGATTCCTTCTTTTCAATTCCTCATGGATCTTTACATTATCTACAAAACCGTTTGCATACAACTTGGTCCCGGCAATCTTAACATCATTACTCCGGTAATAATCATCAAGGCAATCTATACTGTCCTTAACAAAAGCCTCTTTGCCTTGTTTGGCGATATCCTCAATTGCCTTTAAGTTGTTAAAGTCAAATATTATGGGTTGATAACCATCATTCAAAAGATACGAAGCCAGAAGGGCCGGTCCATTGTCAAGCATCAATCCGCTGGGAACAGGTCCACAAGATTGTACAGCGTAAGAAACTATAGGGAAACACCCCTTGCCGTTTTCATTCATTTTAATCTCCTGTAATTTAATATTATATTTTGTATAAACAAGGCATATGGTGTCTGCTAAGTCTAAACATTGTGTAATCGTTAATGATTTTTAACACAAACTCAATTGAGGCTTTAATACTTCGTAAGGTTTCTCAATATATGACGTTCGCTTTTTTAGAAAATACATCATGATTTCAGATATATTCCTTAGATTCAATCTCAATGGGATTGCGTACTCATTAAACTTTTCATAATAAATCTCATCCGCGAATTGATAGAAACCAATATTCTTAAAATACTTAATAGTATTTCCCTCTTTTGAGTTTGTAGAATTTGATAAGACAATAATATCGGTAATATCCCGCGAAAGCGCGAAATTGATAACAAGCTTACACAGACCGTGTGAATGTTTGACATTAAATCGCTCATCTTTTCTGACACAAAATCGGGAAGCTTCCGCCAGATTAATATTTTTATCTCTCTTTAAATCATCAATATTCACGTAGTCTTCGATATTATATTTCTGACTGATATTCGTTATCAATCTGACTGTACCTACGGTTTCACCATTTTTTTTTGCAACAAAATTTGTTGTCAATGGCAAGTCATCAAAGTCATCTTTTTCTCTTCCATCAGGATATTTAGTCTTGTCAATATAGCTCAACTCTTCTCCAAAAACAGAATATCTTAATTTAAATGCCCCAATTAGATCTTTTTTTGTTCTGGCTATTTTTACTTCTAGATTCACAATAGTTCCTTTTAATAAATGTTGACAGGAATTTAGTAATGAAATTTCTCTGTACAGACCCTGTTATTATTAAAAACAACATTATCAAGTCAGGTCGCTAAGCGGCGAAATCAAGCAAACTAACTTACCACTGTCATTCCCACCCGCCTGTACCTACTTCTGGCAGGCGGTCTGTTGAGCGGGAATCTGAAATTCCCATTAAAATAAAAACCAGATTCTCACTCCTCGATCGGTTTTGAAAACAGGTTTCATGGGAGTGACATAGAAAGGCATTGAAATTCCAATGCGTGAATATAAGCAGAGCTGATAATTCCAAGTGATATTATAATTCCGGCTCAGGGTTACTTTCTAGACCTGTTTAATCTTTCCATTTACTACGTTAAACATCTCCCGTATAGTTGAAATCTCTCCCACTTCTTCATCGGAAATCTCTACCTCAAACTCCTCTTCAATGTCATAAAGAACGCTTATCATATCAGCAGAATCTATACCGAGGTCTTTTCCTATGTGCGCGTCATCAGCAATAGTTTCCGGAGCTACCTTAAGCTCCTTTGCAATTACCTTTCTTAGTCTTTCTTTAATTGATGCTGCTATAATATTGTCCATTTTACTCTCCTTGCATATTTATGTTTCATTTAACACAGATTTTCATACAGATTTAATACCCTAATATTATAACTCAATTCTGGTTCATGCAGAAAGCTAAAATGCCTTATAAGCCTATCAAATCCACAAGACACACAAGTAGGTTGAATTTTAAATATAATTCAAATTAGGTATTAATGCCTGAATAGTAGGTTGCAATTACTGAACTTAAAGCAGGAAGTAATTTGTCATGACGTATTTGAAAATACGGTTGAAGCGCTATAAATACCGCTAAGTCAAGAAGTAGCATACCGGCAGTCATTGAAAATATGCAAGAATGACTTTTTTATATTTACTTATTATTCATACAATGTATACTAATTATATGAATAAGGACATAAAGGAGTTCTTTTTAAATTCTACTCATATAACTCACAGGAAATACGAAGCAATGAGAGCTTTGTGTGTTGGAAGATCAAGGCAAAGGATGTTGCAAAAAGATTCGGCTATTCGCCTTTTAGTATCAATGCGATGAAACGGGATTTTGTAAATGCTATAAAAAATAACCAAATTGATTCCAGGCATTTCTTTGTAACAAAAAATCCCGGACGAAATCCGGATGCAGATAAAGCACAATTGAAGGTTAAAATAATTCGATTGCGTAAACAAAATTATTCCATACTTGATATAAAAAGTGCTCTTCAGGCAGAAGGAAACAGAGTTTCCCATGATTATATTGATCGCGTACTCTCAGCAGAAGGATTTGCTCGTTTACCCAAGCGGACACAAATTGAGAGAAAACTCCAATTCTCCAAAATAATTAAAGCTCCGCGAAGCCATTCTATTGACTGGAACATTGATAAAGGTCAGTTGTTTCATTCTGAAAGAGGAATAGGTATTCTTCCCTTTCTTCCGCTTTTAGCACGACTATGTGTTGATCAGTGGATTGAGTTTGCGGAGTATCCTGGAACTTCTGAACTCTCCAGTGTTCAAAACGTGTTGCCTTTTATTGCCCTGAAGCTTGCTGGTCATAATCGTTATAGCCAAGACGACCTGTGGGCTATGGACAGAGGATTTGGGCTTTTCAGCGGTCTTAATGTGTTACCTAAAGATGGAACATTATCCAGCTATTCGTATCGAACGGATCGTCACATGAAC